>NZ_JBQERM010000006.1:0-241878 GCF_056535045.1 Ruegeria sp. O6
AGAAACGCCGCTTGCTGCATCATCAGAACGCGGCGTAGATTGAAACTGCGGCGAGCCTGATCCTCCTAAGCCAATCAAACGCTCGTGTTCCAAATCATTCGATGACGGACAACGTGCCCTACCAGGGCAGCTCTCCGGCGATCCAAGATTTTCGCGCCGGCGTGCTGGACAGTTTCTATGACATGGTCGTTCAGAACAGCGAGATGATCGAAGACAACGAAGCCGTCGCGATTGCGATCGCTTCACCTGAGCGGAACAAGGAAATTCCTGACGTCCCGACCTTTAAGGAGCAGGGCTACGACATCGTGATTGAGAACTGGGTTGGCCTGTCCGGACCGGCGGGCATCGACCCGGCAACCGCCGAGACAATTCACGACACCGTCCTTGCTCTTTTTGGCAGTCCCGATGTCCAGGAACGGCTAAAGGAACTCGGGATAACGCATGCGGCGATGTCGACCGAGGACTACACAGCCTTCGTTGCGAACTCGATCGAGGTCTGGGCGCCCCTGATCGAATCGGCCGGAATCAAGGAGTAGACCGCTTTGATTTGGTCGCCATGCTCATCTTGTATGGCGACCAGTCTCCTGCGGTTTATGCCGCGCAAGCCGATGAGATTCATCTGAGACTTTGGCCCGGCATCAACTCCCTTAGTTGCCCCGTCTGACAAGTTCAGTGGACTATGCAAAGTGAACATCAAAGTGCTTTAACGCTTCAGAACTTTGAGGAAAATCAATGTCTGGCTATCTCACGACCCATGTTCTCGACACCGCGCGCGGCCGCCCGGCAGAGGGAATGAAGATCGAACTGTTCCAGATCGAGGGCGACCGGCGCACGTATCTCAAGACGCTCACGACAAACGGCGACGGCCGCACCGATGAACAGGTGATGCCGACAGAACGGTTTGCAAAAGGCGTCTATGAACTAGTCTTCCATGCCGGAGACTATCTGGACCTGGCTGGTGTTGCTCCCGAAAAGCCACGCTTCCTGGACGTCATCCCGCTTCGGTTCATCATGTCGGAAGCGATCCACTACCATGTACCGCTCCTGCTCTCGCCATTCAGCTACGCAACCTATCGCGGCAGCTGACCGCCCTACAGGTATCATGGACGGCGAAAAAGCCGCGCCCGAAAGTCGTAAACATAACCAGTCGCTAGAGTTGAAGCGGGTGAAAGGGTTCTGTCGCAAATTTCGTCCCAACCTGGCAGGTCGAACGCAGTTCTGGTAGCGCGTGCTGGGACTGACAGGAGTAGGTCGTGACGACCTCAGACACGGGTGGCAACTATTCTGTGGCAGAACCGAGGGCGAACTCGGCCAAGAATACCAAACTGCTGTACATTCCCGATCATCAGGTAATCAAGAACTGCGAAACAGAACCGAGCAATGTTCGCCTGTGTTTCATAAAATTGTAGCAATGAGAATCCTGTTAGAGCATTGGTAGTTAGTTCCAATGCAAAGTCGTATTCTGAGAGTGTGTTGGTTTCTTGGGACGCGCCAATTTTCCGGTATTTATTTCGCGTCTACGTCAATCGCCTCGCCCAGTGTTTTAAGCAATTCATTCAGGTTTTCGCGCTGCGTGGGTGATAACCCTCTCAAGAGCCGATGTTGTGTTTCAACGTGATCTGAAACGACATTTTCGATTTTTGAGAACCCGGCCTTGGTCAAACGTATCAAAAAACCCCGTTTATCTTCAGGATTTGGTACGCGCTCTACCAGACCTGCCTTGACGAGCTGGTCAATCCGGTTGGTCATTGTCCCGGACGTCACCATGGTCAGGTCAAGCAATTCCCCGGGCGACAAGCCTTCAGGCTTTCCGGATCTGCGCAGAGTCGCCAGTACATCAAAGCTGGCGAGGTTTAGCCCGTAAACCTTCCAGGTTTTGTCCATCTCTTTTCTGAGTTGAGCCACCAGGCGGGAGAGACGCCCAATCGTTTCCATCGGTCCGACATCAAGGTCGGGTCGGGCTTTGTTCCATTGCGAAATGATACGATCAATGTGGTCCATGGAAGCATATTGCGAAGATTTATCTTGACGTCAAGAGAATGAGTAATATCTTGACGTCAAGATAAATGGAGATTCCTCATGAAACATCGTGTCGACATCGCGCTCACTGCAATCGCGCCGCTGGTCTGGGGCAGCACGTACTACGTTACGACTGAATTCCTTCCGGCCGGGTACCCAGTCACTATGGCTGCCCTGCGGGCTTTGCCCGCTGGCCTGCTATTGCTTGTTCTTGCCCGGCAATTGCCGCAGGGTATCTGGTGGATACGCGCCTTCGTTCTCGGTGCGCTCAACTTCACCGCGTTCTGGACATTGCTATTTGTGGCGGCATACCGGCTGCCTGGCGGTGTAGCCGCAACTGTTGGGGCGGTTCAGCCTTTGATTGTCGTATTCTTGGCCGGGGTGCTGATTGGTACGACGGTCAAGGTGTCTGCGGTGGTCGCGGCACTGATCGGTATCTTTGGGGTCGGACTTCTTGTTCTTGGTTCGGGGATTTCACTTGATCCGATTGGAGTGATTGCGGGCATCGGGGGCGCAGCCTCCATGGGGGCGGGCACAGTTCTGACCCGGAAGTGGCAAGCCCCTGTGCCCCTTTTGACTTTGGCGGCCTGGCAACTCACGGCAGGGGGGCTGTTGCTGGTACCCTTGGCGCTTTTGTTTGAGCCTGCGTTTCCACCATTGAATACGCAAAACATCACCGGCATCGTCTATCTCACTCTGATCGGGGCTGCGCTGACATACATCTTATGGTTCCGGGGCGTTTCCCGGATCGAACCCGGCGCCGTTTCAGCCCTTGGTTTTCTCAGCCCGCTTTCCGCAGTCATTATTGGATGGATGCTTCTTGGTCAGGCTTTGACACCCACCCAGATCGCCGGAGCCGGGGTTGTGCTCACGGCAATCTGGCTTGGACAGCGTGCTGGGCAGATGGGCAATTCCGTACTTTCAAGAACTTCCAATTCACACCTCGTCTCAAAAGGAGAATGCTCATGAAACTTGTTGTATTTGGTGCCACTGGCGACGTCGGTTCTCGTGTCGTGACTGAGGCCATTTCGCGTGGCCATGAGGTTACTGCGGCAGTTCGAAATGAGGCGGGGCTCAAAAAACTACCCAAAGGTGCCAAGCCGGTTGTTGCAGATGTCGCAGACCCTGCGGCATTGGCCACTGCGATGGCTGGCCAGGATTTGGCCATAAGCGCTGTGCGTACACCGGCCGGGCGTGAAGGCGAAGTTGTTGCTTTGACCCGATCCATCCTGCATGTCGCATCTCTTGTCCGTCTTCGTGTAATTATTATTGGGGGTGCCGCTCGTCTGCATATGCCCGATGGCAGCCCGCACACTGTCTTATCAGATCCAGACTTTCTGCCTGAAAGCATAGTCCCAACCGCACGTGCATCCATGGCGCAGTGGGAACTCTGTTCATCGGATGCCTCAGCAAACTGGACCTATGCCAGCCCGTCCGCCTTATTGCAGCCCGGTGAACGCCTGGGCGTCTTCAGAACCGACACAGATAACCTGATTGTTGATGACGCCGGCAACTCAGAAATCTCCATGGAAGATTTTGCAGTGGCAATTGTAGATGAGGCTCAATCGCCCAAATATCCACGCGCCGCCTTTACCGTAGGTTATTGAACCCCCAACGACCTAGTCGTTTTGGCAAAGCGCCCCGTCTGCAGTTCGCAAGCGGGGTGTTTTCTCGAAAGCGGTCTTGTCACGCGACCTTACGAAAACGAACAGGCCGCACCACGGCATCGACGGTCGCTGACGTAAGGCAGCTATGAGCCGAATCAGCGGGGCGGTCCATGGCGGCTGGTGAAATACTGCAGGTGCACCAATGACCGAGAAAAGCCCTATCGCCACAGGGCAGGTTAATGTCTCACCCAGGATGGCCAGACCCGGCATCACACCGACACCGGCGCGCAGATACGCCTGGCTTGTGACGTCCATGGACCCTAGCGTGTGCACCAGTTTGAGATAGATCGGCAGGGCCACACCAGTGAACAAGGTCAAAAGAACGCATGTTGCCGCCAATGCCGTTACACTCGGCGTCAAGGTCCATGGACGGTCCGGCAGCAGCTTAGCGCCCATCACCAAAACGCTCCGTCGGATCGCATGTCTGACTAAGGAAGTGTGACCACCACTCTCACGAGTGGGTTTTTCCATCTTGATCTCTGATCAGAAACCATTCCCTGGGTCGCCGCAGCAAGCTGATGCTCAGATAATCAGCTTGGATCAAGGCAAACACATATTTTTGATTCACTTCTGCAACATTCTTGTGAATGCTTCATTCCCGTCTCTTTTCCGCCGGATTTGGTGCTGATAAGCAATGATTGAATATCGGGATGTTAAATAGTGCGAGTGGGCAGATGAGAGCCGGAGTTAACGGTCAGGTAGCCATTTCATGGGATCAAACTGAAATCGACGGACTCGAGGACGCGCCTCTGGCGTGTCTGGCCGTCGGCGCGGCTTGGTCATGGCGCGGACAGGCGATAGTGCTGAGCGCAGAAGCCGAGAACAGCGTCGAACAGATTGGATATGCGCGGGGCGCTGCAACCCGCATACAAAACCGCTTCCCGATTGTCCGGGAAGTTTCCGGCCACGTGACCGGTGCTTTGACACTTACCAATGGGTCGCAGCGGTTTTCAGCCAACCTTGTTGCCGACACCAATGATGCAGCACCAACCATCGTTTTCGATGGCGCATGCCCGCCACGGGATGAAGAATTCTGGATCGTCGACGTGACCGAGGTTGTGATGGTGCACAAGGCGGGTGTTGAAGGCGGCGGGAATGTCGTTGCATTTCCGGCCTGAACGCCACCTGCATTTTTCTTGATGAAAGCGGTGTGACGGCAACCGTCGCTATGCGCGCAGGGGCCTGTGCTGCCTGCGGCGAACATATCTTTGCAGATATTCGAAACTGCGTTGAATGCCGTGTTGACTCTGCCGGCTTTGCGGATATAAGCGCGGCTTCATTGGTGTTGGTGGCCCCCGCAAGGGGAAGCCTGTCATGAGGGAAATCTCAAGAGGACAACGCCCTTCATAGTTGCCCGTTTGGGCATCGACCTAAAGAAGGAGATCAGCCGTGACCAAACGCACGTCTGCCAAGTACAAAATCGACCGCCGGATGGGCGAAAACATCTGGGGTCGTCCGAAATCCCCGGTTAACCGTCGTGAATATGGCCCCGGCCAGCACGGCCAGCGCCGCAAAGGCAAACTATCGGACTTCGGTCTGCAGCTGCGTGCCAAGCAGAAGCTGAAAGGCTACTACGGCGACCTGACCGAAAAGCAGTTCCGCCGCATCTATGCCGAAGCCGAGCGTGTCAAAGGCGACACCGGTGAAAACCTGATCGGCCTGCTGGAGCGCCGTCTGGACGCCGTCGTCTATCGTGCCAAGTTTGTACCGACCGTCTTCGCTGCGCGTCAGTTCGTGAACCACGGCCACGTCAAAGTGAACGGCAAGCGGGTCAACATCCCCAGCTACCGTGTCAAAGAAGGCGACGTCATCGAAGTGCGTGACAAGTCCAAGCAGCTGGCTGTTGTTCTGGAAGCTGTTGCCTTGGCCGAGCGCGATGTTCCTGACTACATCGACGCCGACCACTCGAAAATGACCGCAACGTTCGTTCGCGCACCGGGCCTGAGCGATGTGCCGTACCCGGTCATGATGGAACCGAACCTGGTCGTCGAATTCTACGCGAAGAACTGATCTTCGCTTTCCGACCTGGAATTCAGAGCCGCACCTTTGGGTGCGGCTCTTTTCATTTTCAGCCCAGCAGAACGATATCTGACGCGCCTGCGCTGCGACGCAGCTCGTGAATGTCTTTTAGTTCCGGGTCGTTGATCCATCCCAGTGCAGCGTCCCGGTTGGGAAAGGAAAGCAGGGCTGCAACGTCAGGTAAGTCCGGTGTGCCGTCCAGCGCGGTTGTTTCAGCAGTCGCGTGTTCGACCTTTCCGCCATGGCGGGCCAGTGCAGGCCCTGCCTGCTCGCGATAAGCGGCCAGAGCGTCGGGATTCTTTACGGTAAGTTTTGCGTAGGCATAGATCATGGCTTTGCTCCTTGATGTGTGGGCAAAAGCTAGGGTGTGATCTGCTTTGCGAAAACGCGTGTATTTGCATCATTGGTATGCGAATTTGCATGTATGGATATTCATTGGGATGATTACCGGGCCGTACTCGCCGTGGTCCGCAGGCGTACCCTGTCCGCCGCGGCACAAGAGCTTGGCGTCAACTACACAACTGTCGCGCGCCGTATAGCCCGCGCCGAAGCGGCGACAGGCGAAGTGCTGTTCGAAAGGCTAACCGACGGGTATCGGCCGACAGAAGCAGCGCATCTTGTCGCTGCATATGCTGCCCGGATGGAAAGCGCAGAACATGCGATGCTGCGTGGTTTGTCAGGGCGGGATGCCCGGTTGGAAGGGCAACTGACCTTAACTGCGCCGCAACTCTTAATTGCCCATGTGCTGGCCCCGGCGCTGGGTGATTTTGCTCAAAGGCACCCTGCTGTGTCTTTGCAGGTGCGTGCAGCAAACGAGATTCTGGATCTTAATCGGCGCGAAGCCGACATAGCGATCCGGATCAGCCGCAACCCCGGCGATACGTTGAAAGGTCTGCGCCTGACGCAACAGCACAGCGCTTGTTTTGCCACGCCTGAATGGGCCGCGCGAATGCAGCAAGATCCGAACGCGCCCGTGGATTGGTTGCTTTATGAGAAGCAGCCGAACCTGCCGGACGGCGTCGACAATATCTATCCGAACTCGCGCATACATATGCGTTTTGATGACATGGTCGCGATGGCGGGTGCCGCACAATCAGGGTTGGGCGTTGTGCGTATGCCGGTGTTTCTGGGCCGCTCACTTCGGGGCTTGGTGCAGGTTCCGGTCCTTTCACCGCAACCCTACGCAGATATCTGGATCGTGGCGCACCCGGATGTTTGGCCTTCGGCGAAACTGGTCGCGTTCCGCGATATCGCGGTGCCCTTTTTTAAACAAAAACGCCCGCTGTTTACGGCGTGATCAAATCGGCAAAGGTCGTCCTTCGGCGATTGCTTCCATCGCGAAATACGACGTGACGCTGTCCAGCTCGACCTTTTCGATCAGCCGTTGATACACCTTGTCGTAAGACGCCATATCCTGTGTAACGACTTTCAGCTGATAATCATAATCACCGCCGATACGATGAAAATCCACGACCTCGGGGATCGTCAGAACGTGGCTGCGAAAGGCCTGTAGCCACTCGGTCGAATGATGCCGCGTGCGCAGCATGACAAAGACCACAAGGCTCAGCCCCAATTTCTCGCGTGCGATGCGGGCGGTTGAACCGATCAGGACACCATCTTCGTTCAAAGCCTTCAGACGTCGCCAGCAGGCGTTCTGGGAAAGCCCTACACGATCCGCCAATTCCCGTTGCGACAGGGTGGCGTCCTTTTGCAGCTCTTTCAGAACGCGTGTGTCAATTTGATCTATTTTAGATGACATAACTAATCATATGACACAAAGTATTTAAAATCTACGCAATTATAGGTGAAGTTTTCGCGCGAATAATAAATCACATTACTCGGGCAGTTAGGAGCCAATGCAATGTCCCTGTCCAAGTTTCGTGCGGAACTCTGTTCCACCGCTCACAATTCAAACCTGCGCGATGGGCTGATCGGAGAGAATGTTCTGATCCCGGGTCTGCATGGGGACGTGCCGCTTGTCTATGCGGATTACGTCGCTTCGGGTCGCGCCTTGCGGCAGGTCGAAGACTTTGTGGCGCAACATGTGTTGCCGTTTTACGCGAACAGCCACACCGAGGCCTCTTACTGCGGATCTTACATGACACATCTGCGCCGCGAGGCGCGGGCGGAAATAGCCCGCATTGTAGGTGCCCAGGAAGAGGATGCGGTGATCTTCACCGGGTCTGGTGCCACTGCGGGGCTCAACCGGTTGGTCAGCCTGCTCGGGGTGGCAGAGGCCGACCAACCGGTTGTCTTGATTGGTCCTTACGAGCATCACTCGAACATCCTGCCGTGGCGGGAAAGCAAGGCACTTGTGGTTGAAATCCCCGAAGCCGAAGGTGGCGGTGTTGACCTGGGGGCGCTGGAAACCGCGCTGTTGACCCATGCAGGCGCAGATCTTCTGATCGGTTCCTTTTCGGCGGCGTCCAATGTAACCGGAATTGTCACTGACCCTGATCCGGTGACGCGGTTGCTCAAGGCGCATGGTGCCGTGGCGATTTGGGATTACGCCGGAGGCGGGCCTTACCTGCCGATGGATATGGGGCCGGCGGACGCGCGCAAGGATGCGATCGTCGTTTCCCCGCACAAGTTCCCGGGCGGTCCGGGCGCGTCGGGTGTTCTGATCGTAAACCGGGCTGCAGTCAAACGGAACTGCCCCAGCTGGCCGGGCGGCGGCACCGTCAGTTTCGTGTCACCGTGGCGGCATGACTACAGTGCGGACCTGTCTGCGCGGGAAGAGGCGGGAACGCCCAACGTGATCGGTGATATCCGCGCGGCGCTTGCCTTTATCGTCAAGGATGTCGTCGGCACGGAAGAAATCGCAAGACGCGAGGCGCAGTACAACCAGATGGCGCTGGACGGGTGGAAGGATAACCCGCACCTGACATTGCTTGGGGTCAATAATTCGCATCGCCTGCCGATCTTCTCTTTCCTTGTGCGCGACAACGCGGGACAGCCTGTGCATCAGCAGCTGTTTACCCGGATGCTCAGCGACGTCTACGGCATTCAGGCACGTGGCGGATGTGCCTGCGCAGGGCCTTATGCCCACCGCCTGCTGGGGATTGACCGCGCCGCGTCCGAGGCTCTGCACGCGGCCTTGTCTGCGGGCGAAGAGATGAAGAAACCCGGCTGGGTACGCCTGAATTTCTCGTACCTG
This sequence comes from Ruegeria sp. O6, assembly GCF_056535045.1. NCBI lineage: Bacteria > Pseudomonadati > Pseudomonadota > Alphaproteobacteria > Rhodobacterales > Roseobacteraceae > Ruegeria > Ruegeria sp. O6. The sequence continues at coordinate 8,863 of NZ_JBQERM010000006.1, forward strand.
ATGAGCGAGGAAACGGTTCAATTCATCATCGACAGTGTCAATGACCTGTCCCGCCGTACCGAGGAATTCGTGCCGTATTACAACGCCGACCCGGCGACTGCGCGCTTCAAGGCCGCATGATGGAATTGCCGCTTTTCTCAATCCGTTGAGACAGGTATGAGGGGCCCAATCAACGGAGCCTCTCATGACCAAGATCACCCCGCAACCCGGCATTATGGACATCGCGCTTTATCAGGGCGGCCAGTCGCATGTGGCGGGTGTTGAGCATGTGATCAAGCTGAGCTCGAACGAGAACCCGTTCGGCCCCAGCCCCAAGGCGATTGAGGCGGTGCGCGACAGCGCGGCAAATTTGCATCGGTACCCCAACACCGACCACGCCAGTTTGCGCTCGGCCATCGGCGCACGTCACGGGCTGGACCCTGCGCAGATCATCTGCGGTGTCGGCAGCGACGAGGTGCTGCAATTCATCGCTCAGGCCTATGCAGGGCCGGGGGATGAGGTGATCTATACCGAGCACGGGTTCTCCATGTACCCGATCATTGCCCGCATGGCAGGTGCCACGCCGGTCATGGTGGCCGAGCGCGACCGCAAAGTTGATGTGGATGCCATTCTGGCCGCCGTAACCAGCCAGACGCGGATCGTGTTTGTCACCAACCCCGGTAACCCGACCTCGACCATGATCTCGAACGACGAACTGGACCGTCTGGCGCAGCGTCTGCCTGATACCTGCCTGATGGTTCTGGACGGCGCCTATGCCGAATTCGTCGGCGATTTCGATGGTGGCGCGTCTTTGGTGGATGCGTATGAGAACGTGATCATGACCCGCACATTCTCGAAAGTGTACGGGCTGGGCGGGATGCGGGTCGGCTGGGGGTATGCGCACCAATCGATTATCGATGTACTGAACCGGGTGCGTCAGCCCTTCAACCTGTCTTTGACAGCTCTGGCCGCAGCCGAAGCAGCGATCAGCGACGTCGAATTCCTGACGTTCTGCCAATCCGAAAATGCGCGCCTTCGGGTGTGGCTGGCCGAGGAGCTGGACAAGATCGGCGTGCCCTCGGACCCGTCCTGCACCAATTTCATCCTCGCGCGTTTTGCCGACAGGACCGAGGCCGAGGCCTGTGACGACTATCTGAAGACGCAGGGTTTGATTGTCCGCCGGGTTGCAGGCTACAACCTGCCGAATGCCCTGCGGATCACCGTGGGCGATGAGGAAGCCTGCCGCCGCGTTGTTTCGGCGATTACAGCATTCAAAGAGGGTGCAGCATGAGCCAGATTTACGACCGGGTTGCGCTGATCGGGCTTGGCCTGATTGCCTCCTCCATGTTCTGGGCGATCAAGCGTGGGGGCCTGGCCGGGGAAGTGACCGGCTATGCCCGGTCCGAGGCGACACGTGACACGGCGCGCAGAATCGGGCTGTGCGACCGCGTCTGTGACACGGCGCGCGAAGCGGTCGAAGGTGCGGATCTTGTCGTTCTTTGCGTGCCCGTGGGGGCAATGGGGGCCGTCGCAGAAGACATCGCGCCCGTGCTCAAGCCCGGCGCGACCCTGTCGGACGTGGGGTCGGTCAAGCGGCATGTCATTCAGGCGGTTCAGCCGCATATCCCCGAAGGTGTGCATTTCATTCCCGCGCATCCTTTGGCTGGGACAGAGCATTCCGGTCCGGAATCGGGTTTTGCCAAATTGTTCGACAATCGCTGGTGCCTGCTGGTGCCTGTCGAAGGGACCGACCCGGATGCAATCGCCCGCCTTCGGGCGTTGTGGGAAGGTATGGGGTCCCATGTGGATGAGATGGACGCCGATCATCACGATCTGGTTCTGGCCGTCACGTCCCATGCGCCGCACCTGATCGCCTACACGATGGTTGGCGTGGCCGACGATCTGCGCCGGGTGACCGATAGCGAAGTGATCAAATACTCGGCCGCGGGTTTCCGGGACTTCACTCGCATCGCCGCATCCGACCCGACCATGTGGCGTGATGTGTTCCTGTCCAACAAAGACGCGACGCTGGAAATCCTGGGCCGGTTCACGGAAGAGCTGTTTGCGCTGCAACGTGCCATCCGGACCGGGGACGGGGAACATTTGTTTGACTACTTCACCCATACCCGTGCTATTCGTCGCGGCATCATCGACGCGGGGCAGGACACCGACGCACCGGATTTCGGGCGGGGAAAGGCAGGTTCATGAGGTCATACCGGGGGCAATTTCTGATCGGGATCATGGCGTTGTGCGCCATGGCCACACGGGCAGCACCTCTGGAACGATCTCTGGTTCCTCCTGCACGTCCGATTCTGGACCAGCACAACGTACAGGTTGTGTCCGCCGTTGCCCCGGTGTCCGTCGCGGCCATAACCGATCTGCGCCCCATCTCACGTCCGGTTTCACCGCAGGTCACTGCCGCCCTGGCGCGACCTTCGGATTTGCCACTGCTGGGGCCCGACACCTCGCTGATGCCTAACATGAGACCTGAATCGCTTGAACAGCAGGTGCTTTTCAAAAAACGCAAGCTGCGCAAAGGGTCCGTTTGCGGAGATATCGCAATTCAGGGCAAGCCCGTCGGCAGGGTCGGCAGCGAGAATTCAGCCTGTGGCGTAAAAGATGCAGTGCAGATCACCTCTGTTTCCGGTGTGGCACTCAGCCGCCCGTCGACAATGGATTGCGGCACCGCCGTTGCGCTGAACAAATGGGTCGATAAGACAGTCAAACCCACCTTCAAACGTCGCGGCCCGGTGGTCGAATTGCAGGTGGCGGCTCATTATGCCTGCCGAACCCGCAACAACCGCAAAGGCGCGCGGATTTCCGAGCACGGCAAAGGGCGCGCGATCGATATTTCGGCCTTCAAAATGGCCGATGGTGAGGTGGTGACCGTCCTCGCAGGATGGCGCAAGAACCCGTCAAAGAAGCAATTGCAGAAGATCTGGCGCGGCGCGTGTGGCCCGTTCGGCACCGTTTTGGGGCCGAACTCGGACAGCTACCATCGCGATCATTTCCATCTGGATACGGCACGCTACCGCAGCGGAGCGTATTGCCGTTAACGCAAGATCAGCCGCGGGGCAGGGCCCAGCGGAACCGGCCCCAGAGCGACAAAACCGTCCCGGAAGTTTAGCCGAAGGTCCAGTGCGTTGGGGTTGCCGCCCAGCCCTGCCAGAAAATTCAGTGCGCGGGTGACAGGATCAACCGCCTGATCGGGCAGAGCGCCTGCCGCGTTTGCCATGTCGATCATATCACGCCAGTTCTCGGCTTTGACGGCGATCTCACCACTGGGAACACCCTGCGCGTCTACATCCAGTTTCCCAGCCGCAAACAAACGCAACCCACCCCATTTGATCTCGGCCAGTCGCAGGTCGATGGCCACGGGCTGTGGTCTGCTGTCCTCCAGCGCCGACCTGTCCCAGACTTTGCTGAACGTGGTGACCATGTCCAGTTCCAGCGTTTCGAAGGACTGCGGCAGCGAAGCCGCCGAATTCATAAGGGCCCGCAACCGGTCGCCGGGTGTGAACCCATCCGCGCGGGCGGTAATGGCATAGGCTTCGGGCAGGGATGTTTGCGCCATGATCAGGCTCAGGGTGTCCCCGGCGGCCAGTGCAGTGGTGTTCTCGGTCACCGACCACGCCCCTGCCGTCAGCGCCAGTTTCTCAAGCACAAGCGAAACGCCGGGCTGCAACTGTAGTTCTGCAATCAATTCATCGGCGACAATCGTTGAGGTTTGATCGTAGTAAGACAGTCGTTGCGGCGTCTCGGCAAACCGCAGCACCTGCCGGCCGGGCCAGATCGCGGGGCTTTCGAATTCGATCCAGTCCGCACGCCAGGCTGTGCCATTCACCGGATCTGCAAGGGCAGGGTTGTTCAGACGAGTCACGTGATGGGTCGGATACCCTGCCGTTGCCACGTCCGAGAAATCAGCCAGCCAGCCGCGCGCCTGTTGTTGATCAAACCAGCCAGTGATTGCCGCGCGCAGACCATATCCGGCGACAAACCAATAGGCGCTCCAAAGGATGCCGATAAAAATGATCACTCGTATGACACGGCGCATGAGCTTTGGCCCTTTTTCCTGCCTCGGAATTGATGTTTATAGGCCCAAACGGGCAAGGACCAGTGCAATGACGATGTGGGTTTTCGGTTATGGATCGCTGCTGTGGAATCCGGGCTTTCCGGTCGCGCGCAGCGAACGCGCGACACTGCATGGCTATGCCCGGTCCTTCTGCATGAGCTCGATCCACCACCGGGGAACCGAGGAAGAACCGGGGCTGGTGCTGGCGCTGGACGAACAGGCAAACGCGACCTGCACCGGTTTGGCCCTTGCGGTTGAAACCGGTCACGAAGACCGCACCCTGCACGAACTGCGCGAGCGCGAGCTGATCTCGTCGGCCTATGTCGAACGTATGCTGGATGTGCATCTGGAAAATGGCGACATTGTCAACGCCGTGACCTATGTGATCGATGCCGACCATGTGCAGTATTGCGGCGGGATGCCGTTGGAGGATCAGGCCCGGATCATCGCCCATGCGGTTGGCGGGCGCGGCCCGAATGACGAATACCTGTACAATACCGCCGAACATCTGGCCGAGATCGGCCTGCGCGACGCCGATCTTGAGTGGTTGGCGCAACGGGTGCGCAGTATTACCGCATAAACTCTTGGCGTCACCAGTGGAATTTCGCTAGTTTCGACGCAGAGCAGGCAAATACCGGGAACCACGCGCATGGCGCAGGCACATCAGGGCGCGAGACCCCATTTCTCGCATCCAACACGGCAGATTCTGTTGATGTTGATGGCGATCGGCCTGTCCGGGCTGGGTGTGTTTCTGGCGCTGCCCTATGTGTTACCGGTTTTCTTCGCCAACCCGTACCTGAACGGCTTCATCCTGATGGTTTTTCTGATCGGCGTTCTTGCCTGTTTCTATCAGGTGACGCAACTGATCGGATCCGTACGCTGGATCGAGGCCTTTGTTGGCGGTGTAGTGCGCGAAGACGCCCGCACGCCGCAATTGCTTGCACCTTTGGCCTCGTTGCTGCGCGAACGGGGCGCGCGGTCGCAGATCAGTTCGACCTCGACCCGCTCCATTCTGGATTCCGTGGCCGAACGGGTCGAGGAAGAGCGGGAGATCACCCGCTATATCACCAATGTGCTGATCTATCTGGGTCTTTTGGGTACGTTCTTCGGTCTGGCAACAACCGTACCTGCCATCGTCGATACGATCCGCAGCCTTAATCCGCAGGAGGGCGAAGAAGGGCTGGCCGTTTTCAACCGCCTGATGACCGGGCTCGAAGCGCAGTTGCAGGGGATGGGCGTTGCGTTCGGATCGTCTCTGCTGGGTCTTGCGGGGTCGCTGATCGTCGGTCTGCTCGAAGTTTTCGCAGGGCATGGCCAGAACCGTTTCTATCGCGAGCTCGAAGAATGGCTGTCTTCGATCACCCGTGTAGGTTTCGCGGGTGGAGAAGAAGGCGGTGCCGAAATTGCCGTGCTCACGCCGGTGCTGGACGCCATGTCCGAACAGATGGACGCATTGCAGGATCTGTTTTCAGCGCAGGAAAGCGACCGGGCCGAGGTTTCCGCCAAGCTGGGTTTGCTAGTCGATGTGATCGGTGAGATGAACAACCGTCAGGCCAATACCGAAAGTGTCACAGCGGTGTTGGAACGCGTGGCGCTGGGTCAGGAAGCCCTGCTGGATCACATGCGCGATCACGGTGCGGGTGAAGGTATCGACGCCGAAAGCCGGATGCGCCTGCGCTCGATGGATGTGCAGCTGCTGCGTATCCTCGAAGAGATATCGGCGGGTCGGCAGGAAAGCATGAACGAGTTCCGCAAGGATATTGAACTGCTGGTCAAGGCGCTGACCCTGCCGCGCGGTGCGGTGCGTACCACGCCGGAAGGAGAATAACCCATGGCGCTGTCCCGCCGCACCGGTCAACGGTTCCAGGGCTCGGTCTGGCCCGGTTTCGTCGACGCGATGACGGGGCTGTTGATGGTGCTGACCTTTGTGCTGACCATCTTCATGGTGATCCAGTTTGTGCTGCGCGAAACCATCTCGGGTCAGGAAGACGAACTGACCACATTGGCCGACGAAATCGCAGCTCTGGCGGGCGCGCTGGGGCTGGAAGAACGCGAAAACAGCCGGTTGCAGGCGCGACTTGGGGCGTTGAACACCACCCTGTCGCGGGCTGAAGACGATCTCGCGCAAGCCCAGTCACTGATCGCGTCACTGACCACCGAGCGCGACCGTCAGGCTGCCGCATTGGATCAGGCACAGACCCGGATCACCAACTTCGAAGCGCAAGTTGCCGCCCTGCTGGCCGAACAGGAACGGGCACTGGGTGATATTGCAGCGCTTGAATCGCAGCGCGCGAAACTGCTGACCGAGCAGGAGGCGTTGAACCTGGCGCTTGCCCAAAGCCGCGAGGAAATCGACGCACAGACCGAAGCCGCCCGTTTGGCCGCTGCCCGTCGGGAAGCACTGGAAGCACTGGTGGCGGATCTGGAGCAAGGCAGCGCCGACCGGGACGCCCAGATCACCAACCTTGAACAGCAGCTCAGCGATGAAGAGGCCGCCCGTCTGGCCGAAGCCGCCGCCGCCGAAGCATTGCGTAACCGCCTTCAGGATGCCGATGCCGAACTGACGGCCATGACACTCGCACTCGAAGCGCAGCGCAAAGAGGCTGAAGACACACTCACCCTGCTGGCGGCAGCACAGGCGGCGCGTGCCGCGTTGGAGCGTCAGTTTGGCGACGTGAACCCCGATGAACTGCGGGCCCAGCTTGAATCCGCTTTGCAGGCGCAGACACAAGCGCAGGCGGATGCCGATGCGCAACGCTCTCTGGCCGAGCAGCGGCAGGCCTTATTGGACCTCGCCAATGCGACGCTTTCGGATGAAAAAGAAATCTCTGCCGAGGCGCAGAGAGAGGCCGCCCTGCTGAACCAGCAGATCGCCGCCCTGCGCGGGCAATTGGGCTCTTTGCAGGCTTTGCTTGATGATTTCGAAGAACGCAACGCCGCCGCCGAGGTGCAGATTCAGACCTTAGGGCAGGACCTGAACGCCGCACTGGCCCGTGCCGCATCCGAAGAACGCAGGCGCCGTCTGCTGGAAGAAGCGGAGCGCCTGCGTCTTGAGGCCGAGGCCAAGGCTCTGGCCGGGCAGAACCAGGAACTGGCGGCACAGGCCGAGGACCTGCAACGCTATCGCTCGGAATTCTTTGGTCGTTTGCGGGACGTCCTTGGCGGTCAGGAAGGGGTGCGCATCGAAGGCGACCGGTTCGTGTTCTCGTCCGAGGTTCTGTTTCCGACCGGGTCCGCCGTGCTGTCCGCAGAAGGGCAGCAGGAAGTCGCCAAGGTGGCCAGCATCCTGCGCAGTGTCGCTGCTGAAATCCCGCCCGGTCTGAACTGGGTGATCCGGGTCGACGGCCACACCGACAACGTTCCTCTGGCCGGGTCGGGCAGGTATCGCGACAACTGGGAGCTCAGCCAGGGTCGCGCGCTGTCGGTTGTGCGCTATATGGTTGACGCGCTGGGCATTCCGCCCAACCGCCTTGCAGCCAACGGGTTTGGTGAATTCCAGCCCGTCAATCCGGCTGACACGCCCGAGGCACGCGCGCAAAACCGCCGGATCGAGTTGAAGCTGACCGAAAGGTAAGGCCACTGGCCCTTAGCAGTCACGAAAACAAACAGCCGATCCGCAACCGGTTAGTGGCGATCCCGGCCACAGTGACCCGAACCGTTGGAAAATCAAGGCGGTGCATGTCCGCCAGACGTTTCACACGCGGCCTAACCGAGATGCCAACGCGACGCCGGGTAGGCGGGTGGGCCTTGCCAGCGCTGGGCGAAACCAAAAAAACCCGCCTTGGTAGGCGGGTTTTCTGTTAAATGCGGCGGGCGATCAGTCCGCCGTCAGAAGCGGAGGCTTGTCACCCGAAATGCGCGGTTGATCCGGGCCAAGGATCTCAAGATCCAGATCACCTTTCTTGACCGAGACACGGACCACACCGCCTTTTGCCAGCTTGCCAAACAACAATTCTTCGGCCAGCGGTTTCTTGATGTATTCCTGAATGACGCGACCCAGCGGGCGCGCACCCATCTTGTCGTCATACCCTTTATCCGCCAGCCATTCGGCGGCTTTGGGTGTCAGATCAATGGTCACACCACGATCCAGCAACTGCGCTTCCAGTTGCAGGACGAATTTCTCGACCACCTGCAAAATGACCTCTTTCGGCAGCGGCGCGAACGAGATCACGGCATCCAGACGGTTGCGGAATTCCGGCGTGAACATGCGTTCAATCGCGGCGGTGTCTTCGCCCTCGCGACGGTCACGACCGAACCCGATCGCGGCCTTGGCCTGCTCTTGCGCCCCCGCGTTCGAGGTCATGATCAGCACCACGTTGCGGAAGTTCACTGTACGGCCGTTATGGTCGGTCAGTTCCCCATGGTCCATCACCTGCAACAGGATGTTGAACACGTCCGGGTGCGCCTTTTCAATCTCGTCCAGCAGCAACACACAATGTGGATGCTGGTCGACACCGTCGGTCAGCAGGCCGCCCTGATCGAACCCGACATAGCCCGGAGGCGCGCCGATCAGACGGCTGACCGCGTGTTTCTCCATGTATTCCGACATGTCGAAACGCAGCAGTTCAACGCCCAGCGTGTCCGCCAGCTGTTTCGCCACCTCGGTCTTGCCCACGCCGGTCGGGCCGGCAAACAGATAGTTGCCGATGGGCTTTTCGGGTTCCCGCAGGCCGGCGCGGGCCAGTTTGATTGCGCTGGCCAGCGCCTCGATCGCCAGATTCTGACCAAACACCACCCGTTTCAGCGAGGCTTCGAGGTCTTTCAGCACCTCGGCATCGTCCTTGGTGACGTTCTTGGGCGGGATGCGGGCGATCTTGGCAACCACGGCCTCAATCTCTTTGACACCAATGGTTTTGCGCCGTTTGCTTTCCGCCACCAGATGCTGCGCCGCGCCAGCCTCGTCAATCACGTCGATGGCCTTGTCGGGCAGCTTGCGGTCGTTGATGTAACGTGCCGACAGCTCGACCGCCGTTTTGATCGCATCAGCGGTATACTTGATGTCGTGATGTTTTTCGAAATAGGGTTTCAGACCGCGCAGAATCTTGACGCTGTCTTCAACCGAAGGTTCGTTCACATCGATCTTCTGGAACCGGCGCGACAGAGCGCGGTCCTTCTCGAAATGCTGGCGAAACTCTTTGTAGGTGGTCGAGCCCATGGTGCGCAGCTTGCCGCCCTGCAACGCAGGCTTCAGCAGGTTCGAGGCATCCATTGCCCCGCCCGAGGTTGCACCGGCACCGATCACGGTGTGAATTTCGTCGATGAACAGCACCGCGTCGGGGTGCTCTTCCAGCTCGGTTACAACCGCTTTCAGGCGTTCCTCGAAATCGCCGCGATAACGGGTCCCGGCCAGCAGCGCACCCATGTCCAGCGAGTAGATGGTGGTGTTTGCCAAGACATCTGGGGCTTCTCCGGCGACGATCTTGTGCGCCAGACCTTCGGCAATGGCGGTTTTGCCCACGCCCGGGTCGCCCACCAGCAGCGGGTTGTTCTTGCGGCGGCGGCAAAGCACCTGGATACAGCGTTCCACCTCATCCGCGCGCCCGATCAGAGGATCGACATCACCCGCACGCGATTTCGCGTTCAGGTCAATGCAGTATTTCCCAAGCGCACTTTCCTTTTGCTCCGTGTCGCCGGAACCTGATTGAGCTTCTTCTTCCACCTGATCCGCTCCGGACACCGACCGGCTTTCGCCATACGCAGGGTCTTTGGCCACGCCATGGGCGATGAAATTGACCGCGTCATACCGGGTCATGTCCTGTTCCTGCAGGAAATAGGCGGCATTGCTTTCGCGTTCAGCGAATATCGCGACCAGCACATTGGCACCGGTCACTTCGGTCCGGCCCGAGCTTTGTACATGGATCGCGGCGCGTTGAATAACGCGCTGGAACGCTGCCGTTGGTACGGCTTCGGACCCGTCAATATCCGTGACCAGATTCGATAGGTCCTCGTCGATGAACTCAACCAGAGTGCTGCGCAACTCGTCCAGATCAACGCTGCACGCTTTCATGACGCGTACCGCATCGGGTTCTTCCAGAAGCGCCAGCAGCAAATGCTCCAGCGTTGCAAATTCGTGTCGCCGTTCATTCGCAGCCGCAAGGGCCGCGTGGATGGCTTGTTCCAGTGTGCTCGAGAATGAAGGCACGCGGGTGCTCCTCTGTCTTGGGTCAGAAGGGGGCGGGCTTTCGGCCGGAACCCCATCCCAACCATGTCCTCATACTATTAGAGTTTGGTTGATCGTGGCCCGGCTTCAAGGGTTTTCTTTCACTTGACAGTCACATTTGTTGTGACCGTGGCCGTGAAGAGGGGCAAATAAGCATCAGAACCTGTCTTTTCTACCCCGGATTTCGGCGAAAACCGCCGCAGGATCGGCGTTTACCATACCAAGATGGGCCTGAATCGCCGGATCCGTGGCCCTCAGGAACGGGTTGGTGGCTTTTTCAAGCGCCAAAACCGACGGAACAGTGGCTTCGCCAGCGGCGCGGGCGCGGTCGATATCGGCAATTCGCTGTTTCAGCGCAGCGTTCTCGGGATCGACGGTAATGGCGAATTTCGCGTTGGATTGTGTATATTCATGCCCCGAACAGACAAGGGTGTCGTCCGGCAAAGCGGCCAGCTTGCTCAGCGACGCCCACATCTGCGCCGGGCTGCCTTCGAACAGACGCCCACACCCGAGGGCCATCAGGCTGTCAGCGGTAAAGACGACCGCGCTTTGCGGAAGATAAAACGCGACATGACCAACCGTGTGCCCCGAAACGTCCAGCACCTCGACCAGTTCGCCACCCACCTCAAAGCTGTCGCCTTCGGCAACCTGCTGGTCCAGTGGGGGCAGGCGGTGCGCGTCGGCGGCCGCACCGATGACCTTTGCGGGGTGATGGGTCAGAATTTCGGGCAGCCCTTCAACGTGATCCCAGTGATGATGGGTCAGCAGCACATGTGACAAGCTCCATCCCCGATCTTCCAGTGCTGCAAGAATCGGCGCGGCTTCGGGCGCATCGATCAGCGCAGTCTGGCCATTGCCGCTGTCATGGGCCAGAAAGGCGTAATTGTCGCTGAGGCACGGGATTGTAACGATTTCAAGAGGCATGGCCTTTTGCCCTTTCATTGCTAGACTGCGCCCAGCTAAGCCGATTGACCGGATGTCCGCAATGCATCTTGATGTGCAGGATCTGAGGAACTTCTACTACCGCAGCACCCTTGGGCGCGCGGCACAGGCAGCTATTCGCGGGCGGCTGACCGAGCTCTGGCCCGAAGCCAAAGGTCAGACCGTTGCCGGTTTTGGCTTTGCCGTGCCGCTATTGCGCCCTTATCTGGCCGGTGCGCGCCGGGTCATCGGGCTGATGCCCGGCCCGCAGGGCGTGATGCCCTGGCCTGCGGGGATGCCCAATGTCTCGGTGCTGACAGAAGAAACCCGGTGGCCCATTGAAACCGGTCACGTGGACAAGCTGGTGGTGATGCACGGGCTGGAAACGTCCGAGCGGCCAAACCAGCTGCTGGAGGAATGCTGGCGTGTTCTGGGCCCTGGTGGCAGGGCCGTGTTCATTGTTCCGAACCGGGCGGGTCTGTGGTCACGTACGGACAAAACGCCATTTGGCTTTGGTCGTCCCTATTCCGCCACTCAGCTGGAAAATCAGCTCAGGTCGCATTACTTCCTGCCCGAGGCGCATTGCTCGGCTCTTTACATGCCGCCGTCCTTCCGGCGGTTCTGGTTGAAATCGGGCAGTCTGATCGAAAAAACCGGACAGCGCATTCCAACTGTCATGGCGGGCGGGGTGTTGATGGTTGAGGTCACAAAGAACATTCATCCGCCTCGGGGCAATGTCACCAAAGATGCCATAAGGAAGCCGATCAAGGCGCTTGACGGTTTGCTAAAGCCTGCATGACAACTGCGTGCATCCCAAAGTGACAAATTCGCGAGAAAAAAGTCACAGGAATCGCAAAAACCTGCATATTCGTAACATTTTTCAACCGGGTTGACGGGTCCAAACGGTCGCACTTGGTGTAAGTGTATGAAAATTAACATTTTGTGGATAAATCTGTTACCGCTATAGCGTATTGCTTGGTTGGTTCACCTCTGCTACATCCCCGGTGATTTTGATCCCCGACCGTCTGGCCGGGGTTTCCTCACGCCCCAAGGTAGCGGCCGCTACCCAAAATCGGGGCCTCAAATATCGGAAGGGTGGACGTGTCCGAACCAGCTTCGATTTCCACAGGCATCGCCGAGCGCTATGCCACCGCGATCTTCGAGATCGCAAAAGAGAATAATGACCTTGCGGGTCTGGAATCCGGCATCAATGATCTGGCAGCAGCACTGGGCGACAGTGCCGACCTGCGTGACCTGATCGCATCGCCTTTGATTTCGCGGGCCGAGCAAGAAGGAGCAATTGCCGCTGTTGCTGACAAGATGGGGCTGAACGCCATCCTGCGCAACACGCTGGCTCTGATGGCGCAGAAACGCCGCCTGTTTGTTGTGCCGCAACTGGTGCAGGTGCTGCGTGACATGCTGGCAGATGAGCGTGGCGAAGTGACCGCCGATGTCGCCTCGGCCAAGGCGCTGACCAAGACACAACTGGAAAAACTGTCCAAGACGCTGTCCGAGCGTGTGGGCAAGACCGTAACTATCAATGCGACCGTGGATGAAAGCCTCATCGGCGGTCTTGTCGTCAAAGTGGGCTCGAAAATGATCGACAGTTCGATCCGTTCGAAGCTGAACTCCCTACAGAATGCAATGAAAGAGGTCGGATAAATGGGAATCCAAGCTGCAGAGATTTCTGCAATCCTGAAGGACCAGATCAAGAATTTTGGTCAGGAAGCCGAAGTGGCCGAGATCGGTCGCGTGCTGAGCGTCGGTGACGGGATTGCCCGTGTATATGGCCTGGACAACGTTCAAGCCGGTGAGATGGTCGAATTCCCCGGCGGCATCATGGGTATGGCGCTGAACCTGGAAAGCGACAACGTCGGTGTCGTTATTTTCGGTTCTGACCGTGACATCAAAGAAGGTGACACTGTCAAGCGCACCAACTCGATCGTGGACGTTCCGATCGGTGACGAGCTGCTGGGCCGTGTTGTTGACGGTCTGGGCAACCCGCTGGATGGCAAAGGTCCGATCAATGCCACCAAGCGTGGCGTTGCAGACGTCAAGGCACCTGGCATCATCCCGCGTAAATCGGTGCACGAACCGATGGCAACCGGCCTGAAATCGGTTGACGCGATGATCCCGATTGGCCGTGGCCAGCGCGAGCTGATCATTGGTGACCGACAGACCGGTAAAACCGCTGTGGCTCTGGACACCATCCTGAACCAGAAGGTCTATAACGAAGCAGCAGGCGACGACGAGTCGAAGAAACTGTACTGCGTTTACGTTGCGATCGGTCAGAAACGTTCGACCGTTGCCCAGCTGGTGAAGAAACTGGAAGAATCCGGTGCGATTGAGTATTCGATCGTTGTCGCCGCAACCGCGTCCGACCCGGCACCGATGCAGTTCCTGGCACCCTATGCCGCAACCGCGATGGCGGAATACTTCCGTGACAATGGCCGCCACGCGCTGATCATCTATGATGACCTGTCGAAACAGGCCGTGTCCTACCGTCAGATGTCGCTGCTGCTGCGCCGCCCGCCGGGCCGCGAAGCCTATCCGGGTGACGTTTTCTACCTCCACTCCCGCCTGCTGGAACGTTCGGCGAAGCTGAACGAAGACTTCGGCGCAGGTTCGCTGACCGCTCTGCCGGTTATCGAAACCCAGGGTGGTGACGTTTCGGCCTTTATTCCGACCAACGTGATCTCGATCACCGACGGTCAGATCTTCCTGGAAACCGAACTGTTCTATCAGGGCATCCGTCCTGCTGTGAACACCGGTCTGTCGGTTTCGCGTGTGGGCTCGTCGGCTCAGACCGACGCGATGAAATCGGTTGCCGGTCCGGTCAAGCTGGAACTGGCTCAGTATCGCGAAATGGCGGCCTTTGCACAGTTTGGTTCCGACCTCGACGCCGCAACCCAGCAGCTGCTGAACCGCGGTGCGCGCCTGACCGAGCTGATGAAGCAGCCGCAGTACTCGCCGCTGACCAACGCGGAAATCGTCTGCGTCATCTTCGCGGGCACCAACGGTTACCTCGATAAGATCGACGTGTCGGATGTTGGCCGCTACGAGGCTGGCCTGCTGGCGCATCTGCGCGGCAAGCACGCTGACCTGCTGAAGTGGATCACCGACGAAGATCCGAAGATCAAAGGCGACGCGTCCGACAAACTCAAAGCAGCGATCGACGAATACGCCGCGACCTTCGCTTGATAGGAGGTTCCGATGCCTAGTCTGAAGGACCTTAAAAACAGGATCGAGTCGGTCAAATCGACCCGCAAGATCACCAAGGCCATGCAGATGGTCGCGGCCGCAAAACTGCGCCGCGCCCAGGAATCTGCCGAAGCCTCGCGCCCTTATGCCGAGCGGTTCAATGCCGTGATGGCCGGGCTGGCGGCGTCGGTCGGGGGCAGCGACAGCGCCCCCAAGCTGCTCCGTGGTTCGGGCAGTGATGATGTCCATCTGCTGGTTGTGTTGACAGCTGAACGCGGCCTGTGTGGCGGCTTCAACTCGAACATCGCCAAGCTGGCCCGCCAGAAGGCGGAAGAGCTGCGCGGCAAGGGCAAGACGGTCAAGATTCTGACCGTCGGCAAGAAAGGCCGCGACGCGCTCAAGCGTGATTTTGGCGATCTGTTCGTTGGGCATGTGGACCTGAGCGAGGTCAAGCGTCTGGGTTATTCCAACGCGCAGGACATCGCAAAGGACATCCTGTCCCGCTTCGACGGGGGCGAGTTCGACGTTGCCACGATCTTCTACTCGAAGTTCGTCAACGTTGTGACCCAGATCCCGACGGCACAGCAAGTCATCCCCGCCTCGTTCGAGGAATCGGAAGGTGACGACAGCGGTGCCATTTTCGACTACGAGCCCAGCGAAGAGGCCATTCTGGCCGACCTGCTGCCCAAGGGGGTTGCGACCGCGATCTTCTCGGCTCTGCTCGAAAACGGAGCGTCTGAACAGGGCGCGCGGATGTCCGCAATGGACAACGCGACACGCAACGCGGGTGAGATGATCGACAAGCTGACGATCCAGTTCAACCGCTCGCGTCAGGCCGTGATCACCAACGAGCTGATTGAAATTATTTCCGGCGCCGAGGCGCTGTAGAGACAAACCGGAGACGAAACATGGCGAATGCAAAAGGCAAAGTCACACAGATCATCGGGGCCGTCGTCGACGTGCACTTCGAAGATCAGCTGCCTGAAATTCTGAACGCGCTGGAAACCACCAACAACGGCAAGCGCCTGGTGTTGGAAGTTGCTCAGCACCTGGGTGAAAACACTGTCCGCACCATCGCGATGGACGCGACCGAAGGTCTGGTCCGTGGTGAAGTGGTCACCGACACCGGTGCACCGATCTCGGTTCCGGTTGGCAACGCCACCCTGGGCCGCATCCTGAACGTGGTCGGCGAGCCGATCGACGAAAAAGGCCCGGTTGAGGCAACCGAAGCGCGCGCGATCCACCAGCCCGCACCGACCTTTGCCGAACAGTCGACCGAGTCCGAAGTTCTGGTCACCGGCATCAAGGTGGTTGACCTGCTGGCCCCTTACGCCAAAGGCGGTAAGATCGGCCTGTTCGGCGGCGCCGGCGTTGGCAAAACCGTTCTGATCATGGAACTGATCAACAACATCGCAAAAGTGCACTCGGGCTTCTCGGTGTTTGCGGGTGTTGGTGAACGGACCCGTGAAGGCAACGACCTGTATCACGAGATGATCGAATCGAACGTGATCAAGCCGGACAACCTGTCGGAAAGCCAGGTGGCCCTGGTTTACGGTCAGATGAACGAACCTCCGGGTGCGCGTGCGCGTGTTGCTCTGACCGGTCTGACCCTGGCCGAGCAGTTCCGCGACCAGTCCGGTACCGACGTTCTTTTCTTCGTCGACAACATCTTCCGCTTCACGCAGGCGGGTTCCGAGGTTTCGGCTCTGCTGGGTCGTATCCCGTCCGCTGTGGGCTACCAGCCGACACTGGCCACCGACATGGGCGCCCTGCAGGAACGCATCACCTCGACAAAGGCCGGATCGATCACTTCGGTGCAGGCGATCTACGTGCCTGCGGACGACTTGACCGACCCCGCGCCGGCAACCTCGTTTGCGCACCTCGACGCGACCACCGTTCTCAACCGTGCGATCTCGGAAAAGGGTATCTACCCGGCGGTTGACCCGCTCGACTCGACCTCGCGCCTGCTCGACCCGGCCATCGTCGGCGAAGAGCACTACAAGGTTGCGACCGACGTTCAGCAGATCCTCCAGCGCTACAAGTCGCTGCAGGACATCATCGCCATCCTCGGCATGGACGAACTGTCGGAAGAGGATAAGCTGACCGTGGCCCGTGCCCGTAAGATCGAACGCTTCCTGTCGCAGCCGTTCGACGTGGCCGAGGTCTTCACCGGCTCGCCGGGGGTTCAGGTTCCTCTGGATGTCACAATCTCGTCGTTCAAGGCCGTTGTGGCTGGCGAATACGATCACCTGCCCGAAGCAGCCTTCCTGATGGTTGGCGGCATCGACGAAGTGATCGCCAAAGCCGAAAAAATGGCAGCAGCAGCCGCCTAAGGAGTATCCCTGATGGCAAACACGATGCATTTCGACCTCGTCAGCCCCGAGCGGAGCCTTGCTTCGCTCGAGGTCACGGCGGTCCAGATTCCCGGCGCGGACGGGGACATGACGGCGATGCCCGATCATGCCCCCACCATCACAACGCTGCGCCCCGGTCTGCTGAAGGTTGAGGCACCCGAAGGGTCCAGCGAATACCTGGTCACCGGCGGGTTTGCCCAGATCAACGGCGACAGCCTGTCGGTTCTGGCCGAAAAGGCGGTTCCGGTTTCGGAAATCACCCGTTCGCATATGGACGAGCTGATTGCCGAGGCACGCGCCTCGCACGAAGCGGCAAAGGGCGGCGACGACATGTCGATCGTCGACGAAGCCGCCAAGCTGCTGGCCGATATGGAAGCCCTTGGGACACATATGAGCCTGTAATTGGCTTAACAGTGGAAAATTGGAATGGCCTCGCAATTGCGGGGCCGTTTTTTTGTCGTGCTTTTGCCAGAAAGTCGGGGTAAGTTGCGGAAATTCAAGTATAATGATGAAAACATGAAAAAATTTCTGACCCATCCCATTGGCATCGATCAGGGTGAAAGTGTTCTGTTTTCGGAATTTGCCGAAGGCGGGGACATGTGGACTGGCGAAGGCCCCCGCGAACGCCGGAAACCCATACAATTCAAGGGCACGTTTCTTAGCCCGCCCATGGTTCAGATCGGGATTTCCCTTTGGGATGTCGACACATCATCAGCCCTGCGCGCCGAGGTTCAGGCAGAAAACATCACCTCGGAAGGGTTTGAAGCGGTGTTTCGGACATGGTCCGACACGCGGATTGCCCGCATCCGGATCAGCTGGACTGCGTTTGGAGAGGTGGCACACCCGGACGACTGGAACATTTCCTGATCCGGGGCTTGCAGGACAGGCGCAGGACTCAGTCGTCTTGCGCTTCGATCATATCGACCCGTGTGGCGTGGCGGCCACCTTCGAATTCGGCACCCAGAAACGCATCCACAATATCCAGCGCCTGACCTTCGCCGACAACGCGCGCGCCAATCGACAGCATGTTGGCATTGTTGTGCTGGCGGATCATCCGCGCAGAAAACGCATCCGAACAGACACCGCAGCGAATGCCGGGCACCTTGTTTGCGGCCATCATGATGCCCTGACCCGTGCCGCAGAGGATAATGCCCAATCCGCAATCCCCCGATGCAACAGTCAGTGCCGCGGCCTTGCCGTGTTTGGGGTAATGGGTGCTTTCAGGGGTCGTCGGGCCGATATCGACCACGTCCCAGCCTTGCTGCGCGATGTGGTTGGCCACAGCCTGACGCAGCTCGATTGCCGCGTGGTCGCTGGAAAGAACAATGCGTTTGTTGCCAGTCATGGAGATCGGTCCACTTGTGTCGCTGATCGCGCACATGGGTCAGGCTTGTGCGCAATCGGTGGTTCAAAAAGAAAGGGACGACACATCCTGTCGCCCCGTCCAAACTCAATCCATCTGGTACATGGATTCGTAGATCGGTGTCAGCGTCTTGTCTTCGAACAGGGATGACACGCTGGTTCCGTTCCAGATGTTCAGGATCGCCTGCGTAAAGATAGGCGCGGTCGGAACAATGCGGATGTTCTTGGCGCTCAATATCTCTTTGGTCGGCTGGATCGTGTCGGTCAGCACCAGCGACTTCATCACCGAATTTGTCACCCGTTCCACCGCAGGGCCGCTCATGACGCCATGCGTGATGTAGGAATGAACTTCTTTCGCACCGTTATCCAGAAGCACCTGCGCCGCCTTGCACAGCGTTCCGGCGGTGTCGCACATGTCGTCAACGATCAGACAGATCTTGTCCTTCACATCCCCGATCACGGTCATCTCGGCCACTTCGCCAGCTTTCTCGCGGCGCTTGTCCACGATCGACAGAGGGGCGTTGATCCGCTTGGCCAGTTCACGCGCGCGGGCCACGCCGCCCACGTCGGGTGAAACGACCATGATTTCATCCAGATTTCCCTTGAACTGATGCTTCACATCCAGCGCAAAGATGGGCGAGGCATAAAGGTTGTCCACGGGCATGTCGAAAAAGCCCTGAATCTGGGCCGCGTGCAGGTCCATTGTCAGGATCCGTTCGATCCCGGCCCCGGTCAGCATGTTGGCGACCAGCTTGGCGCTGATGGGCGTGCGGGCCTTGGTGCGGCGGTCCTGACGGGCGTACCCGAAATACGGGATCACGGCGGTGATCCGCTGCGCGGACGACCGGCGCAGGGCATCTGCGATGATCAGCAGTTCCATCAGGTTGTCATTGGCCGGGTTCGAGGTCGGCTGGATAATGAACATATCCTCGCCGCGCACATTCTCGAACACTTCGACGAAAATCTCACCGTCGTTGAACCGTTCGACACGCGCATCGACCAGACCCTGATCAACGCCTCGGTACAGGCTCATGCGGCGTGCGATGGCTTGGGCAAGCGGAAGGTTGGCGTTCCCAGCGATAAGCTTGGGTTCGTGAAGTGTCGGCATCGGCTGAGGTCCCCGGGCAGCAATGGCAATGTGACAGAATCGTGATGTTGACACCGCTTAGCATGGCCTTACCGTCCCGCAAAGGTAACGCAGCGGAGAAAGTGCACATGACCCAGATTGACTACTTTTTTGCGACACTCTCGCCCTATTCCTATCTGGCAGGGATGCGGCTGGAAGAAATCGCGGCAAAACACGGCGCCACGATCAACTATAAACCGCTGGACATTATCGCCCTGTTCGCGCGCACCGGGGGAACCCCTCCGAAAGACCGGCATATCTCTCGTATCGAATACCGCGCACAGGAGCTGCTGCGCCAATCGAAGAATCTGGGGATGGAGTTCAATCTGAAACCCGCGCACTGGCCGACCAACATGGCCCCGTCATCTTATGCGGTTATTGCCGCGATCAAGGACGGCTCGGGCGATGTGGGCAAGCTGTGTCATTCCTTCCTTCGCGCCTGCTGGGCCGAGGAAAAGGATATCGCACAGGACGATGTTATCCGCGAATGTCTGACGCAAGCCGGGTTTGATCCCGGTCTGGCAGACAGCGGCTTGCTGGTGGGGGCCGAAACCTATGCCGCCAACCTAGAGGAAGCCGTGGACCGGGGTGTCTTCGGCGCACCGTTCTATATCACGCCCGACGATCAGCGGTTCTGGGGTCAGGACAGGCTGGACGATCTGGACCGGCATCTGGCCAAGATGAACGGGTGACGGTCAGGGCCGTGATGCAATCCGTTTTCGTCAGGCACTTGGGTGAGGGGGAGCGGAAACTGCTCGCCCTCCATTGCACGATTGCGCATTCCGGTGCCTGGTCTGGTTTGGCCAGTGCGCTGGATGGCTGCGCGTCATTTATTGCCCCGGATATGCTGTCGCATGGGCGCAGCCCGGATTGGGACGGGCAGGGTGATTTCTTTGTCGCAGTGACCAAACCCGCCCTGGCTGAATTGACCGAACCCATGGATGTAATCGGGCATTCCTTTGGGGCGATGATCGCGCTCAGGCTGGCGATCGAACATCCCGACCGCGTGCGCAGCCTGATCCTGATCGAACCCGTGTTCTTTGCAGTTGCAAAACAGGATGCGCCGCTGTTGTTCGAACAGCACGAACGGGACTCCGAGCCGGTCAATGCGGCCTTCGCATCTGGTGACAAGGTTTTGGCGGCGCGCCTGTTCAACAGGGCGTGGAGCACGAAGATCAGCCCCAAATGGCCTGATTTGCCCGAACGCACGCGGGCAAATATGGTGCGTGGAATCGATGCGGTTCCGGCTGTGCAGCCTGTGCTCTACGATGATCAGGCAGGGTTGCTTGACGCCGATCAGCTTCGGCGTGCATCGATGCCGACCCTGCTGCTGAGCGGGTCAGAGACGCCGCCGGTGATCCACGCGATTTGCGCAGGGCTGAAACGGCGCCTGCCTGATGCACGCCATGAACGCATCAACGGCGCAGGGCACATGCTGCCGATTTCACACCCTGATGAAACCGGCGCTTTGCTGCGGGCGTTCTGGCAGGCCAACGCCCCGTTAGGCGTTAAAGCAGATTGAGAAACTGATCGATCTCCGCCGCTCCGATGGACCAGTCGCAAACCAGCCTGCACGCGAGGTTTTCGTTTTCATCCTCGCCGTCCAGCTCTGCCCCCCAAAGGTGATAAACCGCGCCGGCCTCATGCAGCTGCTTGTGCTTCGCGCGTGGGAATGAGGCAAAGATCATATTGGCCTGCGGTTCGTGCAGAAACGCGGCCCCCTTGGCGCGCAAACCCTCGGCCAAGCGGGCGCAGTTGTCATTGGCCTGACGTGCCATCTTCAGCCACAGGTCGTCTTCCAGATAGGCCGCCATCTGAGCGGACAGATAGCGGTGCTTGGAAAACAGATGCGCCCCGCGCTTGCGCCGCAGCTCAAACTCCCAGGCTTTGCTTTCATCAAAGAACACCACCGCCTCGACACCCATCAGACCGTTCTTGGTGCCACCAAAACTGACAGCATCCACACCTGCTTTCCACGTCATATCCGCCGGGGAACAGTTCAGCGCAACCAACGCGTTGGTAAAGCGCGCGCCGTCCAGATGTACAGGCAGGCCGTACATCTTGGCGACCCCGCACAGGGCCTGCAACTCTGCCAGCGAATAAACCGATCCGCGCTCGGTCACTTGTGTGATCGACACGGGTCCGCGCTGCGGCCCATGTACGCCGCGTGTTTCTTCACCCAGAATTGACCCGCGCAGCGCCTCAGGGGTCATCTTGTCTCCGCCCGGAACCAGGGTCAGCTTGGCGCCGCTGTAAAACTCCGGTGCGTTGCATTCGTCCTCGTGGATATGCGCGACTGGGGAACAGAAAACCGTTTCCCAAGGCTTTGACAATGTTGCAAGGGCCAGAGAATTCGCGGCTGTCCCCGTCGCCACCAGATAGACCGCAGCACCCGGAGCCTCGAAGATGCTGCGGATACGGTCGCGCACCTCGTTCATCAGCGTATCCGCACCATAGGCCATCTGATAGCCCTGATTGACCTCGGCCAGCCTGGCCATGACCTGCGGATGAACCGGCCCGGAATTGTCAGACGCGAAATGCATCAGCTTGGCTCCTCGATTATGTAATCTTCCCACTCTTCCATGGGTGTCTCAAACTCGGACACTGTGCGCCCCTGAACCGAGACCCCGGCGGCATGCACACTGTCCGCTGTACCAGATATCAACGGGTGCCAGTCGTAAAGCGGTTTGCCTTCCCACAGCAACCGATACGCGCAGGTTTGTGGCAACCAATAGGCATGTTCGTCGATATTGTCGGGGGTCATGACGATGCATTCGGGCACGAATTGATGCCGGATGTCGTATTGTACGCAGCGGCAGCTTTCGTCATCCAACAGGCGGCACGCGACGCAGGTCAGGGCAACCTCGCCCGTGTCTTCATCTTCCAGCTTGTTCAGGCAGCATTTGCCGCAGCCATCACATAACGCCTCCCACTCGCGCTGGTTCATTTGGCGCAGGGGTTTGCGCTCCCAAAACCGGGCAGGCAGGCCCGTGCGTTCAATCGGATCAACACTCATAGGGTGGTCAATATACCGCGGGCCTGTTTGCAGTCGGCATCCATCTGCGTGATCAGACTCTCCAGCCCGTCAAATGTCATCTCGGGGCGCAGAAAGTCGATCAGACCCACCGACAGCGTCGCCCCGTACAGATCGCCCGAAAAGTCGAACAGGAAGGTTTCGATATTGGGCACCTGGCCGTTAAACATCGGACGTACCCCGATCGAGGCCGCGCCGTGATAGCTGCCTTTATGCGGCCCATCCAACACGTCCACCAATACGGCGTAGACACCGAACTTTGGCGGGTGCAGCCCTTCGATGGACATATTCGCGGTGGGAAAGCCCAACTCGCGCCCGCGCTGTTCGCCCCCGATCACTTCGCCTTCGATCCGGTGCCAGTGTCCCAGCATCGCGGCTGCGTCCCGTGGTCGGCCGTCGCTCAGCGCGGTGCGAATGGCGGTTGAGGACACAACGTTTTCCGACCGTTCCATCAAAGGCGCAATCGTCACGCCGAACCCCATGTCCCGCCCGAACCGCACCAGATCCTGCGCCGTGCCGCTGCGGCCCTTGCCAAAGCAGAAATCGGCCCCCACCACGACATGCGACAGGCCCAGCCCGTCGCAGATCACGTTGCGTGCAAACTCTTCCGGCGATAGCCCTGCCAGCGCGGCGTTGAACGGCAGTTCATACAGCTTCTCTACGCCCAGCTTTTCCAGCCGGTGCGCCCGCGCATTGCCCCGCATCAGGCGGAACGGAGGCGTGTCCGGCGCAAAATACTCCCGCGGATGCGGCTCGAAGGTCAACACACCCAGCGGCGCGTCTGGCGCAGCATTACGGGCCAGTTCGATGACCGACTGGTGCCCCAAATGAACGCCGTCGAAATTCCCGATTGCCACGCTGGCGCCGCGATCTTCTGGCTGGACGAACTGGATATCCCGGATGATGTGCATAGACGATTGCGTAGCGGCGCGAGTCAATTTGTTCAAGCGGCAGTTTGAATTCCAAGAATGCGATCCTGCGAATGAGCTTTGAACATTTCGCTTGGCCGGGAAAATGCACGAGGCCAATCCAAGTATTTCAGGTCAGGCGCCTCCAACCGCTTGATTCAAAAAAAACTCTGGGTTTAGACTGAAAATCCGGTCCCTTGGATTTAGGCGCACCGGATCAAAGCCCGGCCAGGTTCGAACGAACCCAGCACAGGAGGCAGACCCATGTACCGAATGCGACTGTTCGCGATTCGTCATGCCCGCACTTTCGAGTGGATCTATAAATGTGTCGAACGCGGCATGGTCGCGATGGACCCGCTATTTGCAAAGATCGGATATAACCGCGTCGAACGCCCCATCGCACTGGTCGAGAAGGGCGTCAAAACCCTGTTGTTCGATTGCAAGATGTGCGGGCAATGCGTGTTGTCATCCACCGGCATGTCCTGCCCGATGAACTGCCCAAAGCAATTGCGCAATGGCCCATGTGGCGGCGTACGTCCCGGCGAGTTTTGTGAGGTGAAGCCGGATATGAAATGTGTCTGGGCCCTGGCTTGGAACGGAGCCAGCCGCATGCGGAACGGAGCCGACAAGATAAAAGAAGTTCTGCCACCGGTGGAGCACACGTTGAAAGGCTCGTCATCCTGGTTGCGGGTCAGCCGCGAGATTGCAGCGCACGAGCGCGAGACCCGGGATGCTGCCCGATTGGCGCTGGCCGAGGCATTCCCCGAAGCGCGCGAGAATGAACCTTCTGCGGCACCACTGGCCGCCGAACCACCCAACGCGATAAACCGGGAACTGAAGAAATGAGTGATACCCATCGCAACGAGGTGGAGCCGATTGGCTATGTTCCGGTTCCCCAAGGATATGTGTCGCACAGCCGGTTGGAAAAGGTACTCCGTTCAGGCCGTTTCGCAGTCACCGCCGAATTGAACCCACCCGACAGTGCCGACCCCGAGGATGTTTTTCAGGCGGCCCAACCGCTTGGTGAAGTGGCTGACGCGATCAATGCAACCGATGCTTCGGGCGCGAACTGTCACATGTCCTCGATTGGGATTTGTGCCTTGCTGACGCGCGCGGGTTATTCTCCGGTCTATCAGATTTCCTGCCGCGACCGGAACCGGATTGCCATTCAGGGAGATGTTCTGGGGGCTGCGGCGTTGGGCGTCAGTAACGTGCTGTGCCTGACCGGCGACGGCGTCGGCGTCGGGGATCAGCCGGGGGCAAAACCGGTTTTCGATTTCGATTCCCTGACCCTGTTGCGGACGATCCGCACGATGCGCGATCAGGGAATGTTCCTTTCTGGTCGTAAGATCACGCGCCCGCCGCAACTGTTCCTTGGTGCTGCCGAAAACCCCTGTATCCCGCCTTATGACTGGCGACCTGACCGTCTGGCAAAGAAGGTTGAGGCCGGGGCCGAGTATATTCAGACCAATTACATCTACGACATTCCGCTGTTCGAGAAATTCATGGCGCGGGTGAGGGATGCGGGGCTGGACAAGAAAGTGTTCATCATCGCGGGCGTCGGCCCCATCGCGTCAGCGCGTGCGGCACGCTGGATGCGCAGCAATGTTCCCGGCATTCACATCCCCGATCAGGTCATCGAGCGGATGGAGAAAGCCGAAAAGCCAGCTGACGAGGGCAAGAAGATCTGTATCGAACTGATCCAGCAGATCCGCGATATCGCGGGGGTGTCCGGCGTTCATGTGATGGCCTACAGGCGCGAACACGTGGTGTCAGAGATCATTCTGGAATCCGGTGCGTTGAAAGGGCGAAAACACGCCCGACCGTCCTGAAAGGCACAGGCAAAAAACAGCGTCCAAACAAAAAAGGCGCCGGTCGGGCGCCTTTTGCATGGAAGTGTTCGCCGATCAGTCGAACTTGCGCGACGGGGCCAGTACCATGGCTTCACCGATCAGAACCTTCTTGCCCTCGACCGAGCAATGGCAATCCAGTTTGACGCGACGCTTGGAAAAGTCGATGTCGATAACTTTGACCTCGGCGTAAACCATGTCACCGGGGCGCACGGGGGCCAGGAACTTCAGTGACTGCCCCATATAGACCGTGCCATGGCCCGGCAGTTGTTCGCCAATCACGGCCGAAATCAGCCCAGCTGTCAGCATCCCGTGCGCGATGCGCCCTTCGAAGATTGTATCGCGGGCATAATCATCATCCAGATGCACCGGATTCCGGTCTGTCGAGATCTGCGCAAACATCTCGATATCTTCGTCCGTCACCACTTTGCGCAGGTGGCGGGACATGCCCATTTCGATGTCTTCGATACAGATCGTTCCGCGTGGAAGATTGTCCAACATGTTGCCCTCACTCGAAATCGACCGAGAAAGAAAAAACCACTATCCGGCCTAGGTTGGCAACTTTATTACTTCGCAGTTGCAGAAAATCAAGTCTTTTCTTGCTATCTCAATCGACCGATTGTGTAGGTCGGGTTGATCTTTTCCCTTTCGATATAAGCTGTTAGGGATTCGTGATCCGGATGGTGCGACGTTTTTGTCTCGGCCGCCGCCAGCCCGCCCGAAATGAACAGGGAATCAATGCCTTCACCCATGCCCCCCAGAATGTCCGTATGGGGGCCGTCGCCGATCACCAGAATGTCGCTGTCCGGGATATCATGGCCCAGTTCCTGCAACCTGCGGCGCGCCAGATCGTAGATCGGCGGGTGCGGTTTGCCGAAATACAGGCTCTCGCCGCCCATCTCGGTATAGAGCTTTGCCAAAGCGCCGGCACACCATTCGCGCACCTCGCCGCGATCGACAACAATATCGGGGTTTGCGCATAGCAGCTTCATGCCCATCTGTTTGGCATAGAGGAAATCGGGGCGGTTCACGTCCGGGTCAGCCATCGGATCAAAGGGACCACAGCAGACGATCCCTTCGGCCTCTCTTAGCGGGACACGTTCGATATGGATCGGGTGGTGCAGCAGTTTCAGTGGCTCGAAAAAGCCCGCATCGCGCTGCCATTCCCCCATGAAGTAAACCTTGTGCCCGACAGCGCCACGGAACATCGCCGACCGCGCGGAATCGCCGCTGGTGGCAATGGTGTCATAGGCGTCTGCGGGAACATTGAACTGCACCAGTTGCTCGGCCACACCCGCGCGGGGTTTGGGCGAGTTCGTGACCAGCACGACAAGCCCCCCGTCCGCGCGATAGGCTTGAAGGGCTGCAACAGCTTCGGGATAGGCCGTGATCCCGTTGTGAACGCACCCCCACAGATCGACAAACAACGCTTTGTAGCGGGCAGAGATTTCGGAAAGCGCGTGAACGATCTGGGTCATATGTGGCCTCAAGCTGAAACTGCACGAGCCTTATGACCGATTGGCAAGGGATTGGCCACCAATCGATAGGTGGCCACCCTGTATTTCATCTGTCGGGTACAGGTCTGCCCAAGCGCAATGCCGGATGCGCAGGCCGAAGACCAATAATGCGGGGTCCGTTTTACTCAGAACGACAGACCCCGCGTGTTTCTTCAGACCTTCAGGTTCGGAATGATCTGCTTTTTACGGCTCATGATGCCCGGCAGAACCACGGCGTCGCCATCGACGGATGCACCAAAGCTTTTCTCGGCAACGGTTTTGACCAGATCGTTGGGCACCAGCAGAGTGGCTTCCTCGTTCAGGATATCCACGACGAACAGCAACACCTGATCGACACCGTCTTCCTTGGCGACATCCACCATCGAACCCGCCAGGCTTGCCTTGCGGTCCAGAATGACGCCCGGCGCAGTGGTTTCCAGAACCGAGACACGGAATTTGGTGCCATCGACCTCGTATTCCTTGCTGTCCATGCGGATCAGTTCGGCATCCGAGAAGGACGAGACATCCGATTTCGCCGCAAACATGTCTGCCGCGTAAGCCGAGATATCCAGCTCCAGCTCGGCTGCCAGCCGCTCAGCAACCTCGCGGTCATGGGGCGTGGTGGTGGGCGAGCGGAATTCCAGCGTGTCCGACAGGATGCAGGTCAGTGCCGCGCCCTTGATGGCGTCAGGCATCTTGGCCGCATCGTCGCCCATCAGGTCGACCATGATGGTGGCCGTGCAGGCCAGCGGGCGCACGGTGATGTCGATCGGGCCTTTGGTTTCCAGACCACCGACCAGCTTGTGGTGGTCGATAATGGCGCGGATGTCTGCGTCATTGACGTTGGCGGGCAGTTCGGCGGGGTTGTTGGTGTCGACGATGACCACCGGAGTGTCCGCGGCCAGATCGTTCAGGATACGTGGCTTCGGCAGATCCCAGTTGTCCAGCATGAATGCCGCTTCGGTGTTGGGTTCGCCCAACAGCACGGGCTCGGCCTGCACACCTTTGATTTCGTTAAGGTACCACGACCACAGGATCGGCGAGCCTGTGGAATCGGTGTCGGGGGATTTGTGACCAAATACGAGCGTTGTCATGTCAGCGTCCTGCGGAATGGAAATTTGCGCGCCTTATAGGGCGGACAAACGTCCTTGTCACGCCACAGCAGCCCGTCTGCGACGCTTGGTCTGAAAACCGCTGAACCGGCTTAGAAAGAGGCGCGTGTCAGCGTGTATCCGGCCTGCTCCAGCTGGTTCAGCAAACCGTGGTCGTCACTCAGATGACCTGCGCCGACCGCGATCACCGCTGTCTGATCCGTGATGGCCAGAATATGCTCCATCCACAGGGCATTCCGCTGGACCAGCATCTGCTGCTCGAACCCGTTCCATTCCTCATCGAAGACGTCCCGGCTCAGCCCGGATTCTTCGAACCCCTGCAGGCGGGCAAATTGTATGATCTCGGCGTGCTTTTCTTCCAGATATCCATTGGCCATGGTGGCCAGTTGATCGTTGCTTCCCATCATCGCCCCGGACAGGCGCACCAGTGACTCGACCTGCTGTTCCAGCGGGTGACTGTCGAACATGGCGATCAGGTCGTCGATACGTTCCAGCGAGTGTTGCGGAATGCCGTTTTCTGCGGCCAGATCGTTCAGGCGGGCGTCCATGCCGTAGGTCCCGTTCGGATCTTCCATCATGCAGGGCGGGATGCTCAGCATCATGCTCAAGAACCACGGTCGCATTTTGGCCGCCATCCAGCCGGGAATGCCGCGCTGGTTCAACGCGGTCGAGAATGCGGCCCAGTCTTCATCTCCCATCAGGTCGATCAGGGTCGGCCCGGATGTGATCATTACAGCGCTGAGATTATTGGCCAGGTTTTTTTCGAATGCATCCATGTCAGTCTGGGTGACTTCGAAATAGAACGCGTCAGCCTGGCTCAGGTCCGGAGACAGGCGTTCAACCACCTTTTCCATACGTTCGTCATACGTGTGCAGGGTGCCAATGATGTGCAGAACCGTGTCATCCTTGCGCGCAATCCAGTGGTTGCCTTCCGGAAAGGGGATGTCCGCCACGGCGCGTTGCAACTCGGCCCGCGCGTCATCTGACAGCAGTGGGCGCAGGTCCTGCCCATCGCACGCAGCCTTAGCCGTGATCGGGGCCAGTAGAAAAGCAAGAAATGTCAGCAGGCGCATGAACCCATCCGGTGTTGTGTCATCAAGGTGTTCCAGACATAGCCATGCCTGCGACCCATGTTCAAGCAACCCGTCTGGTATTCCTCAACAATCTGCGTAGCATAGGCCCCATGAACCGCGAGCAGGACCTCTATCCCCCGATCAAGGCGCTTTTGGAGCGTCAGGGATACACCGTCAAAGGAGAAGTGGGCGCTGCCGATATCGTCGCGATGCGCGAAGACGAGCCGCCTGTGATTGTCGAGCTCAAGCTCAGGTTCACGCTGTCCCTGTTCCATCAGGCAATTGCCCGCCTGAAACTCACGGATCAGGTCTATATCGGGGTCAGCAAACCCACCGGGCGCACGGCCCGGCGGGCGCTCAGGGACAATCTGGCGCTGTGCCGCAGGCTTGGTCTGGGTCTGATCACCGTACGTACCGATGGCACGGTCGAGGTGCAATGCGATCCGGGCCCCTATGCGCCGCGCAAGGACAAGGCCAGGGCAGCGCGGCTGCTGCGCGAATTCGATCGGCTGGAGGGCGACCCCAATTCCGGGGGCGCGACACGCCATGGGATCGTGACGGCCTACCGTCAGGATGCGTTGAAATGCGCCGCCTTTCTGGCCGAACACGGCCCGGCCAAAGGGGCCGAAGTTGCCAGATCGGTGGGTGTCCCGGTTGCCACCCGGTTGATGCGGGAAAATCACTATGGCTGGTTCGAGAAGGTTGAAAAAGGCGTCTACGCTCTTACGTCTGACGGAACAGATGGCTTGAAACACTGGGCCTACAGCTGGGAACAGTCCGACTAGGCCGTTCTCAAAAAAATCCCAAACACCTTGTTGACTCGGCGTTTTAGACTCCCTAGCTATGCGTCGTTATCACTCACACACACCGAGTGCTAACGCCTCGTCGAATGGCGAGGGGAGGATAAACAAAACTTTGAGCCCAAGGAGCTGCAAAGATGGCATTGAAACCGCTTCATGACCGTGTGCTGGTTCGCCGTACCGAAAGCGATGAAAAAACCGCAGGCGGACTGATCATTCCTGACAGCGCAAAAGAAAAGCCCAGCGAAGGCGAAGTCGTCGCAACCGGCGAAGGCGCGCGCAAGGACAGCGGCGAGCTGATCGCAATGGCGGTCAAGGCTGGCGACAAGATCCTGTTCGGCAAATGGTCGGGCACCGAGGTCCAGGTCGACGGCGAAGAGCTGCTGATGATGAAAGAAAGCGACATCATGGGGATCATCGAGTAAGCCCGCGCTTTCTCTGATCTTCCACTAAACACATTTTCTCAAGGAGAAACGACATGGCTGCAAAGGACGTCAAGTTCGACACCGATGCCCGCAACAAGATGCTGAAAGGCGTCAACATTCTGGCGGATGCTGTCAAAGTGACCCTGGGCCCCAAAGGCCGCAACGTGGTTCTGGACAAATCCTTCGGCGCACCGCGCATCACCAAAGACGGTGTTTCGGTTGCCAAGGAAATCGAACTGGAAGACAAGTTCGAAAACATGGGCGCGCAGATGGTGAAAGAAGTCGCCAGCCGCACCAATGACGAAGCCGGCGACGGCACCACCACCGCGACCGTTCTGGCGCAGGCCATCGTAAAAGAAGGCCTGAAGCAGGTTGCAGCGGGCCTGAACCCGATGGACCTGAAGCGCGGCATCGACCTGGCAACCGCCAAAGTTGTCGAAGGTATCCGTGCTGCTTCGCGCGAAGTCAAAGACTCGGCAGAAGTTGCTCAGGTTGGCACCATCTCGGCCAACGGCGAAGCTGAAATTGGCCAGCAGATCGCGGACGCGATGCAGAAGGTTGGCAACGAAGGCGTCATCACCGTCGAAGAAAACAAAGGTCTGGAAACCGAGACCGATGTTGTCGAAGGTATGCAGTTCGACCGCGGCTACCTGTCGCCTTACTTCGTCACCAACGCAGACAAGATGATCGCAGAACTCGACGACTGCATGATCCTGCTGCACGAAAAGAAACTGTCTTCGCTGCAGCCGATGGTTCCGCTGCTCGAGCAGGTGATCCAGTCGCAAAAGCCGCTGCTGATCATTGCAGAAGACGTTGAAGGCGAAGCGCTGGCAACTCTGGTTGTCAACAAACTGCGCGGCGGCCTGAAAATTGCTGCTGTCAAGGCACCGGGCTTCGGCGATCGCCGTAAGGCCATGCTGCAGGACATCGCAATCCTGACCGGCGGTCAGGTGATCAGCGAAGATCTGGGCATGAAGCTTGAGAATGTCACCATGGACATGCTGGGCACCGCCAAGAAGATCGAGATCAGCAAAGACGAAACCACCATCGTCGACGGTGCTGGCGAGAAAGCCGAGATCGAAGCACGTGTTGCTCAGATCCGCACCCAGATCGAAGAAACCTCGTCGGATTACGACCGTGAGAAGCTGCAGGAACGCGTTGCCAAACTGGCAGGCGGTGTTGCCGTTATTCGCGTCGGCGGCATGACCGAAGTTGAAGTGAAAGAGCGTAAGGACCGTGTGGACGATGCTCTGAACGCAACACGCGCAGCCGTTCAGGAAGGCGTCGTTGTAGGCGGAGGTGTTGCTCTGGTTCAGGCCGGTAAAGCACTGGAATCGCTGAAAGGCGCAAACGCTGATCAGGACGCAGGCATCAACATCGTGCGCAAGGCTATCGAAGCGCCGCTGCGCCAGATCGCCGAAAACGCAGGCGTTGACGGTGCGGTTGTTGCAGGCAAAGTGCGCGAATCTTCGGATCCGGCCTTTGGCTTCAACGCTCAGACCGAAGAATATGGCGACATGTTCTCGTTCGGCGTGATCGACCCGGCCAAAGTTGTCCGTACCGCTCTGGAAGATGCGGCATCGGTTGCCGGCCTGCTGGTCACCACCGAAGCGATGGTTGCAGACAAACCGCAAAAAGATGCACCTGCTGGCGGCATGCCCGACATGGGCGGCATGGGCGGCATGATGTAAGCACGTCGAATTCGCCTAAGCGAATTCTGACGACCCCTGACAGGCGTTTGGCTGCAAGGTCAGGCTGTCGAGAGGGGAAGCAAAGTGCTAACGGACGGGGTCGCCTTTTGGCGGCCCCGTTTCATTTCCGATGGCCGCAATGCGGCCATGCCTCCGGCGGGAGTATTTTGGAAAAGATGAAGGCTGGGCCGCGTGTACCCGAAATGTGAGTGTCCAACGCGCCGCCAAGTCGGTATGTGGTTGAAATGCGACTGTTCCTTCTGACCGCCCTGACCATGTGCGCCTTTGCGGCGAACTCCATTCTGAACCGGCTGGCTATCGACAGCGCGTCCAGTGATCCTGCGGGGTTTGCCATTGTCCGGGTCCTGGCGGGGGCGTTGGTTCTGGCTGCACTGGTCCTGCTGCGTAGAGGACATTTGCCCCTTCGCAACCGTAGGCGGGTCATCGGGGCCGGGTCGCTTTCCCTGTATATGATCGGGTTTTCAATTGCCTATCTGACGTTGGATGCGGGGCTGGGCGCGCTTATCCTGTTTGCCGTTGTGCAGATCACTATGTTCGCCGCCAACGCCCTTGCCGGGGCCAATCCCACCCGGCGACAGCTGGCCGGGGCAGCGATTGCACTGGGTGGTCTGGCCTGTGTCCTGTGGCCCACAGGAACAGTGCAGGTCGATCCAACCGGAACCGTTTTGATGCTTGCAGCCGGGATCGGCTGGGCAGCCTATTCACTGGCCGGGCGGTCCGAGCCCGATGCGTTGCAGGGCACGGCCGCAAATTTCATCGTCGCGCTGCCGGTGACCGCGCTGACCCTGATGGCCACAGGGGCAGAGTGGCACATGACCGGATTGGGCTATCTCCTTGCGGCCTTGTCAGGTGGCGTGACCTCGGGTCTGGGATACGCCTTGTGGTATCGCGTTCTGCCCCGGCTGGCACCTTCGACGGCGGCGGTCGTCCAGCTCAGCGTGCCGGTGATCGCGATTGTGGGCGGCGTGGTGCTGTTGGGGGAAAGCGCGGGTGTGCGGCTGCTTGTTGGTGCGGCACTGGTTTTGGGCGGTATCGCGCTGGCTGTCCTGCGACGTCAACGTGGGAAGGGCTTTTAACGCAGGCGCACAGGCTTTATCTGGCGGGTATGAGAATTCTGATCGCCCTGCTTTGTTGCCTTTTTCCCGCCGTGGCCAGCGCGAAATGCGTTGTCCTGCTGCACGGTCTGGCCCGGACCGAGGCGTCATTCAGCGTGATGGAGCAACTGTTCAAAGCGAATGGCTATTCCGTCGTGCGCCCCGGTTACCCATCGACCGAAATCGGTATCCCCGAACTGGCCGAACAAACCATCCCGCAAGCATTTGCAGCCTGCGGCAGTGACACCGTCAATGTCGTTGCGCATTCCATGGGTGGCATCCTGTTGCGATACTGGTTACAGGACCACAGCCCTGAAAACATGGGCCGTGTCGTCATGCTGGGGCCGCCCAATCAGGGTAGCCAGCTGGTCGATGAACTCAGCGCGTGGGAGGTGTTCGGATACCTGAACGGCCCGGCCGGACTGCAACTGGGTACGGGCCCGGATGGTATTCCCAGCCGCCTGCCGCCCGTGGATTTCGAACTGGGGGTCATCGCAGGTGATCAGTCCCTGAACCTCGTGTTTTCATCTCTGATCGACGGCCCGGACGATGGCAAGGTGTCGGTCGAATCCACCAAAGTCGAAGGCATGGCCGATCATCTCGTCTTGCCGGTGACCCACACTTTCATGATGAACAACCCGCAGGTCATGGCACAGGCTCTGCACTTTATCGAATTTGGTCGGTTCGATCCCCAGATCACTTGGCTGGACGGTGTGATGGACGTAATAGACGAGATCTGCATCGGGCAGAATTGCTCGGAACCGGGGGCGGAGCCATCAGAATGACCACATTGGAACTGACATTGACCGGTGCCGAGGTTCTGCTACCGGATGAAGGGCTGTCACGCGCGGAGCTTTCCGTTGCAGGTGGGGTCATTCAGAAAGACGCAACCGGACGGCGGATTGACCTGACCGGGTTTCTTGTTCTGCCAGGTATTGTCGACTTGCACGGCGATGGGTTCGAACGCCATATCGCCCCACGTCGCGGCGCGATGAAGCAGATGAATGAGGGCATTCTGTCGGCCGAGGCCGAACTGGCGGCCAACGGCATCACCACAGCCGTTCTGGCGCAGTTTTACAGCTGGGAAGGCGGCGTGCGCGGCCCGGACTTTGCCGCGCAGGTGTTTGCGGCCATCGCAGCGGTCAAGGGCAGCACGGTCACCGATCTGATCCCGCAATTGCGGTTCGAGACCAATATGCTCGCGGATTACGACGAGCTGGCCCGTCGCATCGCCGATTGGCAGGTGCCATACGTGGTCTTCAATGATCACCTGCCGCATGATCGTTTGGCACAGGGCAAGAAACCACCGCGCCTGACCGGGCAGGCATTGAAGGCCGGACGCAACCCAGAGGCGCATTTTGCGATGCTGCTCGACATGCACGCCCGCAAGGCTGAGGTTCCGGCGGCGCTAGAAGCGCTCTGTTCGGACCTTGCGGACATGGGCGTGCGTCTGGGCAGCCACGATGACGCAACTGCCGAGGCGCGCGCCTGGTGGCGCGGCCAAGGGGTGCGCATTGCCGAGTTTCCCGAAACGCTTGAAGCCGCCGAGGCCGCGCGCGCTGCCGGGGATCACGTCATTCTCGGCTCACCCAATGTGGTCCGCGGCGGCTCGCATAAGGGCAACGCCAGCGCGGTAGAGCTGATTGCGATGGGGCTCTGTGATGCGCTGGCCTCGGACTACCATTATCCCAGTCCACGCCGCGCGGCGCTGATGCTGATCAAAACCGGGCTGCTGGATCTCGCAGGGGCCTGGGCGCTGATCTCATCCGGCCCCGCGCGGGTGCTGGACTTGCAGGACCGGGGCACGCTTGCCGCGGGCAAACGCGCCGATCTGGTAATCCTTGACGCAACCACTCACCGGGTCGCCGCGACATTGGCGGGCGGGCGCGTCAGCTACATGTCAGGGGATATCGCGGCGCGCTTTGTGGGGTGAAACCAGACCGGCTTCACCTTTTTCCAAATACTTTCGCCGAAGGCATCGCGCCGCAGCGCGATATTCTACCGCTTGATCCGGTTGAAATGTCCCATCTTGCGACCAGCCTTGACCTCGGCCTTGCCGTAAAGATGCAGCGCGACGTCCCGTTCGCGCGCCAGCTCGGGCACACGGTCCATATCGTCGCCAATCAGGTTCTCCATCACCACATCCGAGTGGCGCTGCCCGTCGCCCAACGGCCAACCCGCCACCGCGCGGATGTGCTGTTCGAACTGATCCACGGCGCAGCCATTCTGCGTCCAGTGGCCCGAATTATGCACGCGCGGCGCGATCTCGTTCACGATCAGCCCGCCGGGTGTCACGAACAGCTCAACGCCCATGACACCGACATATTCCAGCGCGTTCAGGATATTGGCCGCCAGCAGGATGGCATCGGTGCGCTGGGCAGGGGACAGTCGTGCAGGGATGGTGGTGGTGTGCAGGATGCCGTCGCGGTGCACATTCTCACCCGGGTCGAAACAGGCCACCTGACCGTCCAGTCCCCGCGCTGCAATGATCGAAACCTCGTGTGAGAAATCAACGAACCCCTCCAGAAGGGCAGGCGCACCAGCCATATCGACCAGCGCGGCCTCGGCATCCCGGGGGGTGCGCAATCTGGCTTGTCCTTTGCCGTCATAGCCAAAGCGGCGGGTCTTCAGGATGGCGGGCGTGCCGATTTCTTCGATGGCCGCATTCAGGCTGTCCAGATCGGTGATATCCGCAAACGGAGCCGTTGTCAGGCCAAGCCCTTGCAGGAACGTCTTCTCGGTCAGGCGGTCCTGACTGACCCTCAATGCCTCACGCCCGGGACGAATGGGGCGATGGGCTTCCAGAATATCCAATGCCTCGGTCGGGATGTTCTCGAACTCATAGGTGATGACGTCCACCGCATCGGCGAAGGCCGTCAAGGCGTCGATATCGTCGTAGGCCGCTGTCGTAACCCGATCCGCAACCTGCCCGGCAGGCGGGTTTGCGCCCGGCTCGTAGATGTGGCTGACAAACCCCAGCCGAGAGGCCGCCACCGACAGCATCCGGCCCAGCTGGCCGCCACCCAGAATCCCGATCACTGCACCTTGGGCGAGCATCTCCGCCATCGTCAATTCTCCAAACGTTTTCCAATTGCGCCAAGCGCCGCTCTCAGCGCCTCATGCGCGCCCTGTTCGATCAGGGTGCCCGTCATTTGCAGGCTCAAAGTACCTTCGGTCGCCAAAGCGTCGCGCTCCTGTGCCAACCGCCCGGCTGTGTTTTTTTCCATCGCGGCGAGAAAACCCGCCATCAACTGCGTGGTATAGAACTCGGCCCCGTCCGCATCGCCGGTTACGTCACCCAGCCATTCGGCCCCGGTGGCCATCAGATCCAGAATGCCGGGAACCATGGCACAAATGGCAAAATGCGCGTTCAGCGCCACCTCATCCGCAACCTTGACCACGGGGTTTTCCGGCTCAAACAGCTCGGCCAGCAAGCGGTCATTGCCGAACGCCGCCATCGGACAGCCACCGGACTGCAAGAACCCCAGTGGGATGGTTTGGACGAAATCCGACGCAGGGGCGCAAAGCTTGGCCAAATCCTCGGCGGAAACGGCCGCCATCACCGACACGACCTGCTGATCGGCGCGAAAGGTCAGGGGAGTCAGAACCTCGGCCGCGATATGCGGGCGCAGGCACAGAAACACGATGTCCGAGGTGTCAATCACCGCCTGCGGCGGCGCGATAGTCACGCCCAGTTCGGCCTTCAGGGCGGTCGAGACCTCGGCGTTGCGTTCGGTCACGCTGATCTCATGCCCTTTGGCGGCCATCAGCCGCGCAATCGGCGCGGCGATATGCCCGGTGCCGATAAACCCAATCCGGCTCATCTCTGCGGTTCCTCGGGGATCGAGGCTGACAAGGCCTCGCGCCAGGCATCCAGCCGCGCGGCCAGGGCCTCATCCTGCAAGGCCAGAATGCCCGCTGCCATCAGGCCCGCATTGGCCCCGCCAGCGGACCCGATTGCCATAGTCGCCACGGGAAAGCCCTTGGGCATCTGCACAATGGAATACAGCGAATCCACGCCCGACAGGGCCCGCGTCTGAACAGGCACGCCAATCACCGGTACGCGTGTTTTCGAGGCCATCATACCCGGCAGATGTGCCGCTCCGCCAGCGCCCGCGATGATCACCTGCAACCCGCGCGACACGGCGGTCTTGCCATAGTCCCACAACCGGTCCGGGGTGCGATGGGCCGAAACGATACGCGCCTCATAAGCGATGCCCAGTTCATCCAGAATATCTGCGGCTTCCTTCATCGTGGGCCAGTCCGACTGGCTGCCCATGATGATCCCCACTGTCACATCGCTCATCCGCTTATGTCCCCGCGCTCAGAAAGAGCGCGCACTATAGCCAAATCCGCTTTTGTGGCAATGCGGTACAGGGCGTTCAGGCAATGATATCGGGGGTCAGGCGATCTTCGATCAGGCGGATGAAGTCTTTCAGGCGCAGTTTTTCCTTTTTCAGACGCCGAAGGGTCAACTGATCAGCCGTTCCTTTTTCATGCAGCGCCTCGATCGCCTCATCAAGGTCGCGGTGCTGGCGGCGGAAAACCTCCAACTCAACCCGCAGAACTTCTTCGGTTTTCATCGAAAGGTCGGTGGGCGCGTTCATTGGCGACTCGGGCTTGTTGTGGTGCTTGCCCAACAAGATAGTGTGTCAGACGTTATCGCGCCAGACCTTGTGGACATCCTGGTTTCTTCCCATATTCTATAACAAGCGGTTGCCGGAACGGGACCGCGCACCACGTCGCTTTGACAATAAAGGACGAAAATACGTGTCGAAACTTACTCTTGGCTCATACCCGCATCTTTTGGGGTTCGAGCAGCTGGAACGCCTTCTGGAACGGTCTGCCAAGGCCGGTAACGAAGGATACCCGCCCTATAACATCGAACAGACCTCGGACTTTTCCTACCGCATCACCCTTGCGGTGGCCGGGTTCGCCGAAGAGGATCTGTCGATCACCATCGAGGATCGCCAACTGGTGATCCGGGGCCGTCAGCGCGACGACAGCGAGGGGCGCATCTTCCTGCACCGTGGTATCGCGGCGCGTCAGTTTCAGCGCATGTTCGTGCTGGCCGACGGGGTCGAGGTGGGCGAGGCGATCATGGAAAACGGTCTTCTGCATGTGGATCTGACCCGCGCCGTGCCGGAAACCGTGGTTCAGACAATCAACATACGGAAGGGGTAAGAGCAATGAATACACCGATTGAAATCAACACCGAAGGCGATCGTATCGTCTATGTGAAAACAGTCGACGTTGCCGATCTGCCGCGTGATCTGCGCGATCAGGCAGGTGATCTGGATCACCTTTATGCCGTGCACGATTCCGATGGGCAGCAACTGGCGCTTGTGGCCGACCGCAAGCTGGCCTTTGTTCTAGCCCGTCAGCACGACCTGTCACCTGTGGCCGTTCACTGAACGGCCCCTTTGTCCCGGTGGGGCTGTAACGTTCCCCTCAACACACGCGCATCGGCGAAACTGCCGCTTTTAACCTGTAACGGAGCCGACTGCATGAGCTGGTTTGAATTCGACTGGGTAGACGCCTTCACCAATCGTGCATTTGGCGGCAACGGTTGTGCCGTGGTCCACGGCGGCGCGGGTCTCTCGGCCGAGGTCTGCATGGCCTATGTGCTCGAAACCTCTCTGGTCGAATGCACATTCACCGGCCCGTCCGACGTGGCCGACATCCGCGTCCGGTATTTTCTGGCCAGCCGCGAAATTCCCTTTGCCGGGCACCCGACGATTGCCACCGTAGCGGCGATGCGGTCGCGCGGCATGATCTCCGGCGATAACCTGACGCTGGAAACCGGCGCTGGCATTGTTTCGATCGGATTGCAGGGCGAACAGATTGAGATGACGCAGGTCGCACCGCAATTTGGTGCGCATGTGCCAGCCGATCTGGTGGCAAAGGCGATCAGCCTGCCGCAAGAAGCCATCATCTCGCCACCCCGGATGGTTTCAACCGGCTTGCCCTTCTGTATTACCGTTCTGCGCGATCATGACGCTTTGCGCGCGGCCCGCCTGTCCGAGGACGCGCTGCGCAAAGTGGCTGTGACGGCAGGGTATTCCGGCTCGGACATGGCCGAGCCTTTCCTCGTGACGCTCCAAGGGGCCACCGACGCGGGCGATACGTTCTCGCGCCTGCTCATGGCCCCGCCCAGCCCGCCCGAGGATCCGTTTACCGGGTCTGCCACCGGGGCCATGGCGGCTTATCTGTGGAAATACGGGCTGATGACCAAAGACAGTTTCGTTGCTGAACAGGGGCACGATATGGGTCGCCCCGGCCAGGCCGTTGTCACGCGCGTTGGCCCCACCGATGCGATGACGGGAATCAAGGTAGCCGGTCAGGGGCATATCCTGATGCGCGGGCAGGTTGATCTGCCAGGAGCCACCCAGTAGCCGAACCGTTCCCGTCCCCAGGGACTGCCCGGAACACCTCAGACTATCAAAACAAAAACGGCCCCCGAAAACCGGAGGCCGCTGTGTTTCATTCATCTGGTTCAGCCTGCTGCGATCAGGCCCATGCTTTCCAGCTTCAGCAGCACCTGATGAGCGCAGTTGTCGACCTCGACATTTTCGGTCTCGACACGCAATTCAGGGTTCTGAGGCACGTCATACGGGTCCGAGATACCGGTGAATTCCTTGATCTTGCCTTCGCGCGCCAGCTTGTACAGACCCTTGCGGTCGCGCCGCTCACATTCTTCGATGGTGGTCGCAACATGCACTTCGCAGAAGGCACCGAACTGCTCGATCTCTTCGC
The DNA here is from genome assembly GCF_056535045.1 of Ruegeria sp. O6. NCBI lineage: Bacteria > Pseudomonadati > Pseudomonadota > Alphaproteobacteria > Rhodobacterales > Roseobacteraceae > Ruegeria > Ruegeria sp. O6. The sequence goes on from NZ_JBQERM010000006.1 coordinate 48,298, forward strand.
GTACCGCGCGGCGCGTGGTGGCATAAGGTGCGATCGGCGCGCAGATGGCGATGCCGCCGTTCTTGGTGATCTCGGATGCGACATATCCGATCCGGCGGATGTTCAGGTCGCGATGCTCTTTCGAGAAACCCAGTTCGGATGACAGGTTTTTCCGCACGATATCGCCATCCAGCAACGTGACCGGACGGCCCCCCATCTCCATCAGCTTGACCATAAGCGCGTTGGCGATGGTGGACTTGCCCGAGCCCGAGAAGCCGGTGAAGAACACGGTAAAGCCCTGTTGGCTGCGTGGCGGCTTGGTCTTGCGCAGCTCGGCCACCACTTCGGGAAAGCTGAACCATTCGGGGATTTCCAGACCCTCGGCCAGACGGCGGCGCAGCTCGGTGCCCGAGATGTTCAGGATCGTGACATTGTCCTTGTCCAGAATCTCGTCATTCGGCTCGTATTGCGCGCGTTCCTGCACATAGACCATGTGCTTGAAATCGACCATCTCGACGCCGATCTCGTCCTGGAACTGGCGGAACAGATCCTGCGCGTCATAGGGGCCATAGAAATCTTCACCGGCCGAGTTCTTGCCCGGGCCCGCGTGATCGCGGCCCACGATGAAATGGGTGCAGCCATGGTTGGCACGGATCAGCCCGTGCCAGACCGCCTCGCGCGGGCCAGCCATGCGCATCGCCAGATTCAGCAGGCTCATCGAGGTGGTGGACGCGGGATACTTGTCCAGCACCGCCTCATAGCAGCGCACGCGGGTAAAGTGGTCTACGTCGCCCGGCTTGGTCATGCCCACGACCGGGTGGATCAGCAGGTTGGCCTGCGCTTCCTTGGCGGCGCGGAAGGTCAGCTCCTGATGCGCACGGTGCAGGGGGTTGCGGGTCTGGAAGGCCACGATCCGGCGCCAGCCCAGCTTGCGGAAATAGGCGCGCAGCTCGTTCGGCGTGTCGCGGCGACCGCGGAAGTCATAGTGAACAGGCTGCTGGATGCCCACGACAGGGCCACCCAGATAGACCTTGCCCGCCACATTGTGCAGATAGTTCACAGCCGGGTGGGCATCGTCATCGGCACCAAAAACCTTCTCGGCCTCGCGGGCCTTGTTCGGGGTCCAGCGGTCAGTGACCGTCATGGTGCCCAGAATCACGCCTTCCTGATCGCGCAGCGCGATATCCTGACCTAGTTCGATCTTGTCCGCAAAATCTTCGCTGACGTCCAGCGTGATGGGCATCGGCCAAAGCGTGCCATCAGCCAGACGCATGTTTTCGACGACATTGTCGTAATCGGCTTCGCTCAGGAAACCTTTGAGCGGGTTGAAACCGCCATTCATCAGCAGTTCCAGATCACAGATCTGGCGCGGGCTCAGATCCCAGCTGGTCAGGTCGGCGGCTTCGACCTTCAGTTTCTGGGCCGAGTCATACGACACATAAAGTTCGGGAATGGGGGCCAGATTGCTTAACATCGTCATCTGAATACTCTTATCGCAGTGTTGTGTTGCCAGTGATTCAAGGGCGTTTTCGGGGCATTTGCACCGACTGTTGGGCGAAGTCCACTGGCGTCAATGAAACAAAGGACGATATGCGCTGATTTCTCGCGGATTGGAAGGAATTTCCAACTATGAAATCAAAATGATGATCTCGTTCCTTGGGGCGTATATATTCCGATCATGCAAGGTATGACTGTTCCTGTTTTCGCGTGTGCGGCGCAAGCCCGGACGCGCGGGTGACTGGCAGGGCGGGAATCGGATCGGCAACGCCGCGCAGCTGGAACATCCGGATACCCTCCGGCGGCAGGTTCATACCCGCAGCCTTCAACACCTCTTGCGAGACCAGCAACTCGACCCCCAAGGCCTTGGTTTCGCTTTCCAGTCGGCTGGCCACATTGACGGCGTCGCCGATGATCGTTCTCGCGGCATGTCCCTGCGCGCCAATCTCACCCAGCACCAGATCACCAAGGTGTAAGCCCATTCCGATGCGAATGCCGGGGCTGCCTTCGGCCTCAAGCTGCTCGTTGAACCGGTCAAGGGCATGGCTGATATCTATCGCAGCCTTCAACCCCGCGCTGGCGGATGCGGCCGCATCGGGTTTCTCGAAAACCGCCAGCAACCCGTCGCCCATATACTTGTCCACGACACCGCCGTCCTTGGTGATGGCAGGTACGACGGCGTCGAAGAACCGGTTCAGCAGGAACACGATATCATAGGGCAGCTGACCCGTCGTGCGGGCGGTAAATCCGCGCATGTCCAGAAACAGCACGGCCAGTTTCCGTTCCTGCCCCTGACTGGCATGCCCGCGAACGCGCCCGCCATCCGGTTGAAAAACGCGGAAAACAGTGGTCGGTTCCGTCGGGCGGATCTGGCAGGCCAGCCGTGTCTGCGGTGAGGCGCCGACAGCGGCGAGGCTGCGGGCCTCGACATCGCCGGGCGGGGGTAGGGCGTTAGCGCCTTCCTCGATGATGACGCGGCATGTGGTGCAGCGTCCCTTCCCGCCGCACAAGGCCGTATGGGGCACACTATGTGCCTGCGAAATCTCAAGCAAGGTCATGCCCTTTTCGGCATCCACCTCGGGCCCGTTGCTGTAACTTACCCGCACCGAATGCCTGCGCCGCCACAGCTTGCGCCCGATATACACAAGACCCGTGGCCGCCAAGGCGAGCCAGAACGCCAAAAGGGCATTATCCTTGACGGTGAACATGGTCTGGAACGCCTCGGGCGAGGGCCAGTTGTAATGCTCGATATATTGTTCCCGCAGAAACTCATCCGCGAATTCCAACCAAATGCGGCGGCCCTCGGTCAGCAGACCGGCCAAGGCGAACATGGGGATGAAGACGGCAACACCGATCAGATAGGGTACGGCGCTGGACCACCATTTCGTCAGCCGTAACCACATATGCAGCCCGATACAGCCATGCACCCAGACGATCAGCAACAACGCGCTTTGCATCCAAATTACGATGTTAGGCCACATCAGGATGATGATGTACCCCATCTCGTCATTGACGTCGTAAATCTCGTGCGCGACCCGGGTCTGAATGACATGCGAGATCAGCTGCAAAGGTATCAGCAGACCCAGAACAATCTGCAACGCCGTGCTGAACGGCATGCGCAGGGTCCGGCGTTGTGCGATCGAAGCCAGGGCCAGACCGGCATGTGTGAACAACGCCGCATAAAGCAGCAGGCTCATAAAACTGTGCCGCGTCACCGCTGTTCGACCGTCCTGCATCCCGTGCAGATAATCGGTGTGAAACAGGCCCAGTCCGATGTTGATGAAATGGAAGAAAGCGAAAGCAAACAGAACCAACCCGCTGCCGATCCGAAGCCGGGTTGCCCAACCGCCACGCCACAAAGCGCTCTTCAAGAATACCACCTGTATCGCTGTTCGCCTTGGTTGGACTTTGCGAGGACGTTCGCGGTCAGGTCAAGGCTTCGGGTGCAAATCTAAGCCCGCCAGTGGGTCGCGGGGTGTTGGGAGTGAATTGATATCTTGTCCGCACAAAACAGCACCAGATGGCTGAGGTCGGGGCGCGAGCGCGAGCTGTAGATCAAGCCGTCCGCCCCCAGTGCCCGCGCTTTATCCGAAAAAGCCCATGTCGGCGAAGGGACCCCCATAGCACGATTATCCTGCCAGATCACCGACACAGCCGTCTGCCCGCGGTAGTCCACCAACCGCGCGTTTTCCACCAGAAACCTTTGTATCACGCGGTCGGGATCGTCGCCCGAGACGTAGCGCCGGATGGCGACCGAAGCGCCCTCGGCGCTGAGCGAGGCATAAAGCGCGAACTGTCCGGAATGATGAAAGCGCCCCTCAGGCGCGCGGGCAGGCAGCAATGGGGTCGCTGCCTGCGACGCAAACAGAATTCTCCAGACTGGGCCAGAGAATTCAAGCATGCATCAGTCCTGTTCGGCCAGGAACCGTTCGGCATCCAGTGCCGCCATACAGCCCATCCCGGCGCTTGTTACCGCCTGACGATAGACATGGTCGGTCAGATCGCCTGCCGCGAACACGCCGGGGATCGAGGTTTCGGTGCTGCCCGGTTTGGTGACGACATAACCACCCATATGGGTTTCCAGCGTGTCCTTGACCAACTCGTTCGCAGGGGCGTGGCCGATGGCGACAAAGACACCTTTGCACGGGATCTCGGTGATCTCGCCGGTTTTAACATGTTTGACCCGAACACCTTCGACGCCCAAAGGCGCATCGGTGCCGATCACTTCTTCCAGCTGGTGGAACCACAGCGGTTCGATCTTTTCATTCTTCAACAGGCGATCCTGAAGGATCTTTTCCGCCCGCAACTCATCACGGCGGTGGATCAGGGTCACCTTGCTGGCGAAATTGGTCAGGAACAGGGCTTCTTCCACGGCTGTGTTACCGCCACCGATCACCACGATTTCCTGCCCGCGATAGAAGAACCCGTCACAGGTGGCGCAGGCCGAGACGCCAAAGCCCTTGAACTTCTCTTCCGACGGCAGACCCAGCCATTTTGCACGCGCGCCTGTGGCCAGAATGACCGCATCAGCGGTATAGGTGGTGCCGCTGTCGCCCTTGGCGGTGAAGGGGCGCTTGCTGAGGTCCAGATCGCTAATGATATCGCCAATCACCTCACATCCCATGGCCTTCGCATGGTCCTGCATCCGCACCATCAGGTCCGGGCCCTGCACCTCGGTGTCGCCGGGCCAGTTTTCGACCTCGGTCGTCGTTGTCAGCTGACCACCGGGTTCGATGCCCTGTACCAGAATGGGTTCCAGCATGGCGCGGCTTGCATATACGCCTGCAGTGTATCCTGCGGGCCCTGACCCGATGATCAGAACCTTGGTGTGTCTTGTGTCGGCCATGGTGCCCCCGCTCGAATTGCCTGATTTGGGCCCGCGGCCCGTCGCCCCGATATAGCGACCGACTGGCCCGGCTTAAAGCCCCTTACTGTTCAGCCCCCTTCGGGCCGGGGTGCCTTGGGTTTTCGGGAAGAAGGCGAAAAGGAAACAAAGAAAATTGCGCATCTGCGAAACATTATTGCGCGCGTGTGGGGTGCTGATATAAGAACCGAAAAAATCAGGAGCATTTGATGGTCACGACTCGGCTGGATGATATTGATCGCAAGATTCTGGCGGAACTGCAGGCGGACGGTCGTATGACCAATGTCGAGCTGGCAAAACGGGTCGGAATCTCGGCCCCGCCCTGTCTGCGCCGGGTGCGCACACTCGAAGAATCCGGCTTCATCACCGGCTACCACGCCGAGGTCAACTCGCGCGAGTTGGGGTTCGAGGTTCAGGTATTTGCCATGGTAGGTCTGGACAGCCAGGCCGAAGTCGAACTGCGCGCGTTCGAAGGCCGCTGCCGCGATTGGCCATTGGTCCGCGAATGCCACATGCTGAACGGCGAAGTGGATTTCATTCTGAAATGCGTCGCACCTGACCTGAGCAGCTTTCAGCAGTTTCTGACGGGCGAGTTGCTGACCACGCCAAACGTGGCCAGCGTCAAGACATCGCTCGTTATTCGCGGCGCAAAAGACGAGCCAGGCGTACCGTTCGACGTTCTGGAAGAACGTATGAACCGGATGGCGTGACCCCAACACGTTTTGGTTGCGCGGTGATTGGTGGCAACAGTGCTGCCACCGCAAGGGATAGAACCCAACTTATTACCAGCTGCATGATGCCCCCCATAATGCAGTAATCACAATCATGCTCAGGCCGTCATCGCGTCGATCTCACCATCTCCGGCGCGCGGCATCAGCAGCGGGCCAAAATCGTTCAGCGACTCGATATGCGCGAACAGGTTCAGATAGATCGACCGAAGCGAGTGGCTGATCATGCGAACCGCATTCACACCTGGATGATATGTTTCGAACTGTAATCCATCTACGCGAATAACGGAATGGCGTTTTAAACAAATGTGAAACAGTTCAACGGGGGTGGGCGGCATTGTTTCAATGACACCCATCCCGTCCTGAAATTCGGACACGGGTGTAAGAATCGGCTGCCCCCCATGCAGGTGCCGCAAATGCGCAGGTGTTCCCACGATTCGCGCCGCCGGGCCAGCAATGACACCCGACATTGGCTTTTGCATCCCGAACGTATCCGCCATGATCCGCGTCAGCGGTCGCGTCCGGCCACGTGAATCCGCGCGTCCGGGGATCAACGTGACAGATCCCTTCCACAACACGGTTTCCGATGCGCCATCCTGCGTCAGGACCGTATCCCCCGGCATCAGATCCTCGATTGCCATCGGTCCATGTTCCGTTTCTACCAAAGATCCACGTGTGAAGGCGCAAAACGCGTCTTCAAACATCGGCAGGGCAGGTGCGATGTGGCGGGTCTGAACCACATCTCCGTTCTTCAACAGGCTGCTGACCTCATAGCGGCGCAGCTGGGCTTTTGGCTTGGAAACCGGCCGCGGCGCGTCCCGCAGCATAACAGACGTTTCGATAGCATTTCTGGCCGCGCGGGCCAGTGAATTAGGAATAGTCATTAATATTCCGTCCCCTCAAAATGTTCGGTCAGGCGCGGCGTACCCCCGTACAGACGCGCCCGGCGAACTGGTTCTTTGCCTTGAAACAAATGGGTGACCCTCGGGCGGCAACCGGTACGGTCCCGCGACGCGACTAAATCTCGCTTTCCAATGGTCAACACATTGACCCCCCAGACAAACTCGTACTTCACGGGCGAAATTGCCCGCACACACACAACTCCTAAAAAGTCACGAACCCCTCGCTCGTGACGCGCGATACATCAGGCCGGAGCGAACCTGATACGCGTTGACCCAAATAAGACCGGCAGCTTGGTCTCTGGGTTTTCTGTCTCAGCGTCGTGCCGCGATGCGACTGGCGACCCTGACAGAATTGCTTGTTACCCGCTTCCACGGCATTTCCAGGTTCTGGTCCCGAGTGGCCTCGACCATGGCTTTCAGAAAGCGTGATTTGGTCTTCATTTTTTGGTCCTGCTCTGAACGGGGTGTATTTCCCCACATCCTCTGTGAACCTTTTGTGACGCGGGTTTGCGGCAGGGATAAGGCTTATCCGGGATGATTTGCGGACAGAAAAATGAAGTCAGACGGACCTCCCACTCAACACGCCAGCGCCCGATTTTCGAACGTCAGATACCGATCTGATTACTGGCAAAAACTCGTTACGATTCTGATGCCCAATCAACACAACAAATGTGGCGGAAAAGTGGCAGGGCACCTAAATCTGGACGAAGATCACAATCTTATGACGGAAATCAACCGCCCGTAATCGACCTCGTTCGCGTGCGTTGATCGGCGATAGGAATAGAACCTGTCAGGGTCGGAATATGTGCAGTGCCGGGTCCACTCGGCCTGTCCGATTCCCGCCTGCCGCAGCCGGTGCAGCCCGAAGGCGGGCAGATCAAATTGCAGGCGGTCACTTTCACCATTGGCAAAAAAGCGGCTGTTGTCCGGCGAATCCGTCAGGAACGCGTCCAGAAACTCTGGCCCCACCTCGTAAGCGCGTTGGGAAATACTGGGTCCGATCACGGCGCAGATATTGCTGCGGTCGGCCCCCAGCGCCTCCATCGCGTCCAGCGTCGCTTCCAGAACACCGTCCAGCGCGCCGCGCCACCCGGCATGGGCCGCACCGATCACATGCGCGTCGGGATCGGCGAACAGAACCGGCTGGCAATCGGCCGTCAGGATCGTCAGGGCCAGACCGGGTGTTGCTGTGACAATGGCATCCGCTTTGGGCTTTTCACCGTCAACCGGGGCTTGGACTGTCAGAACCGTTGGGGAATGAACCTGATGCACCGCGACCATTGCCTCGGGGTCCACCTCCATCGCGTCGGCCACCCGCCGCCGGTTCAGCGCGACAATCTCGGTTTGATCCGAGGACCCCTGACCGCAGTTCAACCCGCTGAAAATTCCTGAAGACGCGCCGCCGCGACGGGTAAAGAACCCATGGCGAAATGGCGACAGCAGATCCGAGGTCAGAATTTCCAGCGTCATGGTTCCAATCCTGGTGGTGGGGCTGCGTAGGCCGGGAAAAGGCCCATCACCTTGAACAGATTTCCCATTTCATCAGGATGCGTCAACCGCCGATGCGCGGCAATCAGCGCATCCAGCTCGGAACCGCTCAATGCCTTGGACAGGGCTTGCGCGCGGGCGGTGATCCCCAGCCGTTCAAGGAAGACGCCCTGCGGTGTCAAGCGTGTATGCCTGCACCCACAGGCGCGGGTCGCAACGGCCAAAGGCTCAAAATCCACATGCGCGGTCAAATCGGCCTGACCGGGCGATGCCAGAGGATCGGAATGTTCGTGGTTTTGCAGAGCCTGCAAAGTATCGCCCAGCGAATGCCAGTCGCCATAATCCATAATCAATGCCGCGCCGCCATGGCTGGCGACCCGCCCCGCGATCACGGTCAAAACGGGAATCGCAGCAGCACACAGTTCGACCAGATCACCGTCCTTGGTGTCCGACAGCCTATCATTCAACGCCACCTGCGGCCCGATCGCGCCCAGTCCGAACGTCAACCCACCGTCGCGCTCGCCCACCAGACGCTCGCGCCAGCCCGTACCGTCACGCTGGAACTGGCGGATGGGCAGGGCATCAAAGAACTCGTTGGCAACCAGCAACAGCGGCTGGTCGGGCAGGTCGGCAATCATGTCGATCCAGGCCGCCTCGTATTCGTTCAGGGTTTCAGCTTGCACCTGTTTCAATACAGGCGATGCTTCGACCAGAACTACCTGCGCCGCCTTGTGAAATCCGGGAATCGTTCGTGTAGCGCGCAGAATATCGGCCATCAGGGTACCGCGCCCCGGCCCCAGCTCACACAGGGTAAACGGTGCGGGCCGTCCCTGATCCATCCAGCTCTGCGCCAGAGACAGCCCGACCAGCTCTCCGAACATCTGACTGATTTCCGGCGCTGTGGTGAAATCCCCCGCAGCCCCCAGCGGATCACGGGTCGTGTAATAGCCCAGCGTCGGATGCAGCAGGCATTCAGCCATGTAATCCGCCACGCTCATGGGTCCATCCTGCCGGATGCGGGCGACCAGATGATCGGTCAGGCTCATACTGCCTGCCGCCGCGCGCGCTGGGCAAACCACAATCCAAGCGCGATCATCGGCAGCGACAGGAACTGCCCCATGGTCAGCCCGTACCCGCCCACATGCCAGGCCAGCCCCAGCGGATTGCCGGGCGATACGAATTGTGCGTCCGGCTGGCGAAAGAACTCGACGATAAAGCGCGACGCGCCGTAGCCCGCAAGAAACGTCCCCATGACAAGGCCCGGTGTGCGAAAACCGCCGCGCCGATAGACCAGCCACAGCAATACCGCCCCAAGCAACACCCCCTCCAGCGCGGCCTCATACAGCTGCGACGGGTGCCGGGCGCACATGCCTGCGACCACGCCGGGGCAATCCTGCGCAGCATATCCAGGAAAGATGACAGCCCAGGGCAGCTCGCTCGGGCGGCCCCACAGCTCGGCGTTGACGAAATTGGCCAGCCGCCCCAGCAGCAATCCGGGCGGAACGGTGTAGGCAACCAGATCCCCCAGCGACAGGGCAGGGATCCGGTGCCGTCGTGCAAACAGGTACGACGCAAGGATTACGCCCAGCAGGCCGCCATGAAACGCCATGCCGCCTTGCCAGACCTTCACGATCTCCAGCGGGTGCGACAGGTAATAACCCGGTTGATAAAACAGCACAAAGCCCAGCCGCCCTCCCAGAATCACGCCCAGAATGATCCAGGTAACCAGATCCTCCAGCTGTTCGGGCTTCATCGGCGGGCCATCCGCAGGCCAGAGCGCCGGGCGGCGCAACGCCACAACAGCCAGCCGCCACGCGATCAGGATGCCCGCGATATAGGCCAGCGCATACCACCTTAACGCGAACTCCATCCCGAACAGCGGGATCGAGAACAGTTCGGGCGACAGATCGGGGAAATTCAGAACAGCCTGCATGTGCGTCTCATTGCCCGGGGTTTGCAGGTCAAGTCAACCTTGAGCCCGCGCCATTCTTTGCCCATATACAGGTAAACCGCGAGATCGGAGAACAGATATGCAGACCCGCAACAAAATCCTGGATGACGTGTCCCAGCTGATGACCAACGCCATGGGCGTGGCGCAGGGCGCGCGGGAAGAGGCTGAAAACGCGATGAAGTCGATGATCGACCGCTGGCTGGCCGACCGCGATTTCGTCACCCGCGAAGAATTCGACGCCGTGCGCGCCATGGCTCAGAAGGCGCGCGAAGAAAACGCGGCACTCGAAGCCCGCATCGCCGCGCTCGAGGCGAAACTGGACAAATAACGCCCCGGCGTTCCCTTTATTCACAATTTTCGGACAAAGCATTCCGCCGCGCAATCCAGCCCGGATTGTGCGGTGCTGTGTATTCTGACGTGTCGCAGAATTTATTCAAGACAAAGCTGACTCTGGCGCCAATATTTTGATCGCCGTTGCCTTCTGTCCACAACTTATTGCTGTTATCCCCAATAATTAGGGTTGCCAGAACTTACGCCACATCGCACCATATTTAGTACAGGCCTATGGGGGAAGCCCGGTTTGTAGAGCAGGCAACTAGCGCTGGGGCGCTGCCAGCCCCGAAATGCTAGAGATTAGTGAGGTGGCATTATGGCCCTTTCCGAGCAGTATCTCGAAGAAGACATTCATCCGATCGACATTGTTGAGCATCTGGCCGAACATCACGACTGGGATTTTGATCGCATTGGGGACGATCAGATTGCCATGGCCGTTGAAGGGCAGTGGCGCACTTACTCGATCACGCTGGCCTGGTCCAACTATGACGAAACGCTGCGCATGGTGTGCAGCTTCGAAATGGAACCACCGGCCGAGCGTGAAATGCAGCTCTATGAGCTGCTCAACAAGATGAACGACCAGTGCTGGGCAGGCGCGTTTACCTATTGGGCAAACCAGAAGCTGATGGTCTATCGCTATGGTCTGGTCCTTGCAGGCGGGCAAACGGCCAGCGCTGACCAGATCGACACGATGATCAATGCCGCCGTCATGAGCGCCGAGCGGTACTACCCCGCGATCCAATTGGTGACCTGGGGCAACAGAGGGCCAGAAGAAGCCATGCAAGTGGCCATTGCAGAGGCCTACGGCCGCGCGTAAACCTTTGCCCCGAACCGATATGTAAAGCGGGAGGGGCAAATGGACATGACGCGCGTGGCCGAACAGGGGCTTGTGCTTCTGGGGTGCGGAAAGATGGGGTCCGCAATGCTGGCGGGATGGCTGGAACACGGCCTTCCGCCAGCTTCCGTTTGGGTCATCGATCCCTACCCGTCAGATTGGCTGAAGGCGCAGGGCGTCAATATCAACGCACCGTTGCCCGAATCCCCCGCCGTGGTACTGGTTGCGGTCAAACCGCAGATGATGGGCGAAGCCCTGCCTGCCATTCAGGCACTGGGCGGTGGGTCCAGCCTGTTCATTTCCGTTGCGGCTGGCACCTCGATTGCCACCTTCGAATCCGTTCTGGGCCGTGACACCCCGATCATTCGCGCCATGCCAAACACGCCCGCCGCCATCCGTCAGGGCATCACGGCGCTGATCGGCAACGCACACGCCTCCGAGACCGATATGGAACAGGCCGAAAACCTGCTGGCGGCAGTGGGTCAGACCGTTCGTCTTGAGGATGAGGCACAGATGGACGCCGTCACCGGTCTCAGCGGGTCCGGCCCGGCCTACGTGTTCCATCTGATCGAAACCCTGGCCGCTGCGGGCGCGGCGCATGGCTTGCCTGCCGAGCTTGCGATGACACTGGCCAAGTCCACAGTGGCCGGTGCCGGGGCGCTGGCCATGGCGTCCGACGAAGACCCGGCGCAGCTGCGTATCAACGTGACCTCTCCGAACGGTACCACACAGGCCGCGCTTGAGGTGCTGATGCATCAGGAAACCGGCTTTCCCGACCTGCTGCACCGTGCCGTCAAGGCCGCAACCAACCGATCCAAGGAGCTCTCGCGTGAGTGAAATTTCGTTCGACGACTTTCTCAAGGTCGATATTCGCGTGGGCGAGGTGATCCGCGCCGAACCCTATCCCGAGGCCCGCAAACCCGCGATCAAGATGTGGATCGACTTTGGGGACGAGATTGGCGAGCGCAAGACCTCGGCCCAGATCACCGCGCATTACGATCCGGCCACTCTGGTCGGCAAACAGGTCATGGCTGTCGTCAACTTCCCTCCGCGCCAGATCGGCAAGTTCATGTCCGAGGTTCTGGTGCTGGGTCTGCCCGATGACAACGGCGAGATCGTTTTGATCGGCCCTGACGGCAAGGTACCAACCGGCGGGCGGATGCACTGATGAAACTGCTGATCACGCGTCCGATGACACCGGCAGTCGAATCGCGCGCCCGCGCCGATTTCGATGTAACCATCCGGGAAAACACCCTGCCCATGGCGCGGCAGGAGATGCTGGCCGCTCTGGTCGGATACGACGTTGTTGTGCCGACATTGGGCGATCAGTTCTCGGCTCGGATCTTTGCCGAGGTCGGTCAGCCGCGCTGCAAGCTGCTGGCCAATTTCGGTGTTGGCTTCAACCATATCGACGTGGATGCCGCACGCGCGGCCGGGGTTGACGTAACCAACACGCCCGGCGCGGTCACCGATGCCACAGCCGATATCGCCATGACCCTGCTGCTGACCACAGCCCGGCGGGCCGGTGAGGGGGAGCGGCTGGTGCGATCGGGTCAGTGGCAGGGCTGGCACCCGACGCAGATGCTGGGCCATCATGTGACCGGCAAGCGCGTGGGCATTGTCGGCATGGGCCGCATCGGACAGGCCATCGCGCGCCGCTGTCATTTCGGGTTTGCCATGCAGGTGGCCTATCAGTCCCGCAGCGCCAAGCAACTGGATTTCCCGGCGGAATTCACACCTGACCTTGAAACACTCGCCGCTTCGGTCGATTTCCTTGTGCTTGCGGTTCCCGGCGGTGCGGAAACCCGCCACCTGATCAATGCGCAGATTCTTGAGGCGATGAACCCCTCGGCTATTCTGGTCAACATCGCCCGTGGCGAGGTGGTGGACGAGGTCGCGCTGATCACGGCGCTGCAAACCGGTCAGATCGCGGGGGCGGGGCTTGACGTCTACGAATTCGAACCCAAAGTGCCGCAATCCCTGTGCGAAATGGAAAACGTCACCCTGCTGCCCCACTTGGGCACCGCCACCGAAGAGGTGCGCAGCAGCATGGGGCACATGGCGCTGGATAACGTGGCGGCCTTTGTCGCGGGCAGGGCGCTGCCCAACCTGGTCTAGTCGCCCACCGCCTCGCGCCAGTGTTTGCGGCAGAGCGAGACATAGGTCTCGTTCCCGCCGATCTGTACCTGCGCCCCTTCAGTGATGGCCTTGCCGGTCTCGTCGCGACGAATCACCATCGTGGCCTTGCGGCCGCATTCACAGATCGTGCGCACCTCGCGCATTTCGTCGGCAAGGGCCAGCAGGGCGGCAGAACCGGGGAACAGCTTGCCCTGAAAATCCACGCGCAGCCCATAGGCCAGCACCGGCACATCCAGATCGTCCACCGCACGGGCCAGTTGCCAGACCTGCGCCTCGGACAGGAACTGCGCCTCATCAATGAAAACGCAGGCCACGGAACCTTTGTCCAGCCGGGACCGGATCATGGCGAAGACATCATCTTCGGGTGTGAACGTGTCAGCCTGCTCCGATATGCCGATGCGCGATGCAATCCGCCCCGCACCCGCCCGCCCGTCAAGGGCGGCGGTCATCAGATAGGTCTGCATCCCGCGCTCGCGATAGTTGTGCGACGCCTGTAGCAACACAGTCGACTTGCCCGCGTTCATGGTGGAATAGTTGAAATACAGCTTTGCCATGGCGTGGGTCTAAAACGCCCGGCCAAAAGGAACAAGAGAGCAAAGGGATGTAAGAAGCGACGTCGCCATTGCGTGTGCAGAGGCCGAGCTGGGCTCGTAGGGGATGGAACCCCCGCGTCTGCAACAGCGACGCCGTCGGCCAACATGTGGCCAAAACAAAGCAAGGCCCAACAATACCGCCCCGCAATCACTCTTTACCGGCTTGAACTGCCGCCACTCACTCACAAAATCCCCCGCTTATCTGAGGGATAGTCAATGTATGACATTTCAATTATGACTCAGGTATGGGAAATTTCCCGACGCTTTCCCCGGTTTGGACACCGGGCGGGCGTTTGCAGGTAATAAAGGTAAATCAATGGCAGATATCGGGGCCTATCTGAAGAAACACACAGAAGCGCTGGTCAAAGATGTCGGAATAGAAGCTGCTTGTGAAATCACCGGAAAATCCAAGGCGACCCTGGGCCGGTATTATTCGGACAATGCCGAACACGCGGACAGGTTCATGCCCGTGGATGCGGTGGCCCGGCTTGAAAACGCAGCAACTTATCCGCATGTGACATCCGCGCTGGCGGATCTGAAAAACATCACCTTGTCCTACAGCGAACGCAACACCGAGGATCCTCGCACAGGCGGGGTGAATTCGGATGTCATCGCGCTCAGCCAGCGGTTTGCAATGTTGATGACTGAATATCAGTCCGCTATCGAAGATGGCATCATCACGGTGAACGAAGCCAAAAGGCTGCTGAAAGAAACCAGTTTGCTTCAGCAGGTCCTGATAGAAATGAAACTGCACCTGGAAGAAGAAAGCGTCAGCTAGGCTTGGTGGCGGCCAGCTATCGGCCAAAAACCGCCTGCCCGGATCGCCGCAGATGTCGTGCGCTTTGTGGCATGATCATCAACCGGACTCTGCGCCTCAATTCAGTCACGTCTTTCAGATAAGCTGTGGCGCAGGCAAGATCGTCAAGGGCAGTAAACCATGCAGAAAATGCAGGGAAATTACAGCATTCTCGCAGACCGTATGGTTTGGCGGTCGTTCCTGTTTGTCTATGCGCTCTTTCTGGCCACGGTGCTGTTTGGCGCTTATCAGGAAGGCCCTGATGACGCGATGCGCTGGGTCATGGTACAGGACCTGCTGGCGGGACAGGGCTGGTTTGACGCCTATCAGCATCGGCTGGGCCCCGGTGACGGCACGCTGATGCACTGGTCCCGGCTTGTCGATGCACCGATTGCCGGGATCTACGCGCTGTCCGCGATGGTCGTGCCGCCCGACACCGCCTTGCAAGTGACCGCGTTTGTGTGGCCGGTGCTTCTGGCGGGGCTGACCCTGTGGGCCTTTGCTGTCACCGGCGCAGCGTTGGGCGGGCGAAATGGCGCGATTTCGGCACTGGTGGTCGGTGCGCTGACGCTCGAACATTATCGGAAGTTCGACTATTTCTCGTTTGACCACCACAATGTTCAGATTCTGCTGTTTGCAGCGGCCCTCATGTTCTTTGTCCTGCGCAAGGCCAAACCCTCTGCTGCGGGATGGCTGGGTGTCTGTCTGGCCCTTTCGGTGTCCATCGGAACCGAATCGATCGTGCAGGTCGCGATTATCGCGGTGTTCTTCACGATTGACTGGATCGTGACCGGCACAGCCGCCCGCCGCCGCACCATAGTGTTTGGAACCGGGCTGGCGCTGACCCTGTTGTTGGCCAGCATTGCAACAACGGGGCGTCAGGGTTTTCTGTTCCCAAGCTGCGATGCCCTGACGATCAGTGTGGCCCTGCCGGCCGGGATCGCGGCCCTGTGCCTGTGTGCAGCAGCCTGGGTCGGGTCGGGCTGGTCCTATTGGGGGCGCATCGGCGCGTGTCTTGCGACAGGCGCTGTAACACTTGGCTGCGCTTACGCATTTGCACCGCATTGCCTTGAAAACCCGATTGCGGACCTGCCTCAGGACATGCGCGACTTCTGGCTCAGCCAGGTTGCCGAAGCACAGAATATAACCGTCGTGCTGGAACGACATCGGGGCGAGGCTGCGGCCCTGATCGCCATGTCCGTCATCACGGCGGTTGCAGCCTTGTTCTTTGCCCGCCAGTCGCAAGACAAACTGGATTACCTTCTGTTTCTGGCGCTGATTGTGACCGGGTTTTCCATGTTTCTGTACCAGTCCCGGATGATGACGTTTCTGGGCGTGTCTCTTGTGGCTGTTCAGGCTCAGGTGCTGCGGACCCTTTACGTCAGTTACAGAACCCATGGCCGCACGCTCTCCGGCTTGGCTATGATAGGCTTTATCGTCTGCGTCTCGCCAAAGATTGGTAGCAGCGTGGAAAAACAGTTGGAACGGTTTGCGCGCCCCTCCCTTGCGGCACCCGTCGCCGAGGTTGTGCAGGATTCGCAAAACATCGGCGCCCCCTGCAAAGCGCCCGAGGCCTACGCGGCCCTGAAAAACCTGCCAGCCGGAATGGTTCTGGTCGATTTCGATTATGCGGCAGAGGTGCTGCGCTATACCGATCATTCGGTTCTGGCGGGGAATTATCACCGCAACCGGGCCGGAATTCAGGCGCAGATCGCGGTTTTGCGTATGGACGCGCCTCAGGCCGGTCCGCGTCTTGCTGCGCTGGGTGTAAGCTATGTGCTGCTCTGCACCGCTGCGCCCCGTGCCGAATTCTGGGATTGGGCATCTCAGGGGCGCGGGCTGCAATCCCAGTTGGCAAAGGGTGAAACCCCCGCCTATCTCAGCCGGATTGATGGTGGGGAAGGGGCAGCGTTTCAGGTTTTTCAGTTGGCGGCCGATCTCTAGGCCGTAAGCGCTTTGCGGAATGTCGATCAGGCGTGACGCTTCACGATCACCGATCCAACCGAATACCCGGCCCCAAAAGAACAGATCAGGCCCAGATCGCCCTCTTGCAGATCGTCAGAGTATTTCGAAAACGCAATGATCGACCCTGCGGATGAGGTGTTCGCATAATCCTGAAGGATATTGGGTTGCTCGCCCGCCTCGGGTTCGCGGCCCAGAACCTTCTTGCCGATGAAGTCGTTCATCGTCTTGTTGGCCTGATGCAGCCACAGGCGTTTGAGGTCGGTATTGCTGACCCCTTCGGCCTCCATATGGTCGCTGATATGCTTGCTGACCATCGGCAACACTTCCTTGAACACCTTCCGGCCATTCTGCATGAACTGCATGTCGCGGCGGTCAATCACGCCATCGGGGCGCGACCGGCGCAGGAACCCGTTATTGTTGCGGATATTGTTTGAAAAGGCGGTGGCACAGCGGGTCGACAGGATTTCGAAATGCGGGCCTTTGGCGTCTTCGATCCGCTCGATCAACGTTGCCGTCGCCACATCGCCAAAGATAAAGTGACAATCCCGGTCGCGCCATTCCAGATGGCCCGAGCAGATTTCAGGGTTCACCACCAACGCCGCGCGCACCGACCCGGACCGCACCATATCCGCCGCCGCCTGAATGCCGAACGTGGCCGAAGAACAGGCGACATTCATGTCAAAGCCAAACCCGTCGATGCCCAGTTCCTGCTGAATCTCGATTGCAATCGCCGGATAGGCGCGCTCGTGGTTCGAGGCCGCGCAGATCACCAGATCGACATCCGCCGCCGTACGCCCCGCCTGCGCCAGCGCCTTCCTGCAGGCATCCACTGCCATCTCGGTCATGATCCCGGGCTCGTCATCGCTGCGCTGGCGCAGCGTCGGGTGCATCACGTCCGGGTTCAGCACCCCGGCCTTGTCCATCACATAGCGGTTCTGAATGCCCGAAGCCTTGACGATGAACTCTTCCGAGGAATGCTGCATCGCCTCCATCTGCCCGGCTGCGATGGCCTCGGCATTCTTCGCGTTCTGCTTGTCGGCATAAGCGTTGAACGCTTCGACAAGCTCGGCGTTGGTGATGACGTTCTCCGGCGTGAAGACACCGGTACCGGTGATGGCGGGGGTATACATGGCGGGTCCTGAATGTTTCGGATTCGCCCAAAATGCAGTCATGGCGTGATTTGATCAAGATATGTTGACCCAAGGGAATTCTTTTCGGGGCACAGTTTCATATCTTGAATAGTTCAGAAATTGAAGTATATCGCTCCGTAACCCGCGCGGAGACCCCCAATGCCAGACGATATCAGTGCCAGACTGGGCCGCCTCAGCCCCGAGATTCAGGCGATCATGGGCGTCTATGCCCTGTACTGGAAACTGGAAGAGACCTTCGACTGTATCGAAACAGACCTGAGCCACCCGGAATGCCACATGCTGATCAAGCTGGATCAGCCCAAGCGCATGGGCGTTCTGGCCGCCGATATGTTAAGCGTACCATCAACGATCACCGCCACAGCTGATGCCCTTGAAAAAGCGGGCTATCTGATGCGGCGGCGTGACCCCGAAGACCGCCGCGCCTGGTTGCTGGTGCTGACAGAGCAGGGCGAAGAGGCCCGCAACATGCTGGTCGCCGCCGCCGGGGACCTGTTTCACCGGGCCTCGGGCCTCAACGAACAAGAAACTGCCGAATTCGCGCGACTGGCGCGCAAAATCCGCGACAACGTATTGAAAACGGGAATTCCCGAGGGATTGAAGAAATGAAACTCCTGACCTCTCTGGGCCTTGCACTGGCCATTCTGGCAACCCCGATTGCCGCTCAAGAGACCCCGAAACCGGTGAAACTCATGCAGGTGCGTGAAACCGCGCCCGGTTTCACGCGGCAGTTTTTCGGCCGCGTCGCCGCGCGCCAGACCGTTGATCTGGCCTTTCAGGTTGCGGGGCAGATTGTCGAAATGCCCATCAACGAAGGCTTCGTGATTCCCAAGGATGGCCTGATTGCCCGTCTGGATCAGGAACCGTTCGAGCTGCGCCTTGATCGGGCGCGGCTGCAAAAGGAACAGGCCGACCGCACCGTCGCCCGCCTGTCGCGCCTGCGCGGTACAACCGCCAGCCAGGTGGCCGTGGACGATGCCGAGACCGAGGCGCAACTGGCCGCGATCGCCCTGCGCGACGCGGAATATGAACTGGAACACGCCACGCTGACCGCGCCGTTTGACGCGCTGGTCTCCAGCCGCTCGGTCGAGGCGTTTACGACCGTCTCGGCGGGCACGCCCATCGTCCGCATCCACGACATGTCCGAATTGCGCATCGTGGTCGACGTGCCCGAGATCCTGTTTCAACGCTCTGGCCAGACTGATCAAAGAACGATCACCGCCAAATTCCCTGCCAGTGACGAAGTCTTCCCGCTGGAAATCCGAGAATTCGACGCGGAAACCTCCAGCGTCGGTCAAACCTTCCGCATCCAGTTCGGCCTGACCCCGCCCGAGGGGTTGCTGATCCTTCCCGGCTCGTCCGTTACCGTCAATGTTCAGGTGCAGGACAACCGCATTGGCATCATCGTGCCAGCAACCGCTGTGATCGCCGACGCAAACGGCGCGCTGAACGTCATGGTGTTTTCCCCGGTCGGGGCGGATGAGGGCACCGTGCGCCGCATCCCGGTGACCATCGAGCCCACGCAAACCGGCGATGTCCGGGTGCTGACGGGCCTGTCTGACGGGGATGAGGTCGTTGTTGCCGGAGGCGCTGTGCTGACGGATGGTCAGACGGTGCGCCGGTTCGCCGGTTTCGCGAATTGAGGGGCTGACAGATGAACATCGCCCGCGCCTCAATCGACCGGCCGCTTTACACATGGCTGGTCATCCTCATTGCCCTTGTTGGGGGCATCTGGGGGTTCACATCGCTTGGCCGTCTGGAAGACCCGGCCTTCACAATCAAAAACGCGGTCATCGCCACGCAATACCCCGGTGCCACTGCCGAACAGGTGGCGCTGGAAGTATCGGAACCGCTGGAATCCGCTATACAGCAGATGGGCGAGGTGGATGTCATCACCTCTGTCAATCAACCCGGACGGTCCCTGATCGAGGTCGAGATCAAGTCGACATATGACGGCACCGAACTGCCTGCCATCTGGACCCGGCTCAGGGCCAAGGTGCGCGACGCCGCGCGCGGCCTGCCATCGGGCGTCGGCCAGCCGTTTGTGAATGACGGGTTCGGCGACGTGTTCGGCCTGTTCTATGCGGTGACCGCCCAAGGGTTCTCGGACGCCGAAAAGCACGAACTGGCAACGTTCCTGCGGCGGGAACTGCTGACCGTGGACGGGGTTGCGGATGTCGAGGTTCAGGGCCTGCCGGACGAGGCGATCTTTGTCGAACCCGATCTGGCTATTTCGGTGAACCAGAATGTCCCGCTGCAAGCAATCAACCAGGCCATCGCCAATGCGGATTCGGTCAATTCCTCAGGGTCCTTACGCTCTGATAATGACCGGACCACCATCCTGACGGCTGAAGGGTCAGACAGCGTGTCGGCCATTGCGGGCCTGTCTGTTGGTTCACAAGGGCAGGTGATCAACCTCTTTGACATGTCCGATGTCTATCGTGCCCGTCAGAACGACCCCGACATCATTATCCGCTACAACGGGACCGAGACCTTCACCTTGGGTATCGCGGGTCTGGCCACGGAAAACATTGTCGAAGTTGGCAAACGTGCTGATGCAAAGTTCGCGGAATTGAACACAAGCATTCCCTTCGGTGTCGAAATCCTGCCGATCTATCAGCAACATGTGGTGGTCGAACAGGCCTCGAACGACTTTCTCGTGAACCTTGCCATGTCGGTGGCCATCGTGGTCGCCGTCCTGGGCATCTTCATGGGCTGGCGCGCGGCCATTGTTGTCGGCTCGACCCTGCTGCTGACCGTTGTCGGCACGCTTCTGTTCATGTCGCTCTTCTCAATCGAGATGGAGCGAATCTCATTGGGTGCCCTGATCATCGCCATGGGGATGCTGGTGGACAACGCCATCGTTGTGGCCGAAGGAATGCAGATATCCATGCTGCGCGGCCAGTCCTCGCGCGATGCGGCCGAGGATGTGGCGTCAAAAACCCAGATCCCGCTGCTGGGTGCGACCGTGATCGGTATCATGGCCTTTGCGGGCATTGGCCTCAGCCCGGATGCAACCGGAGAATTCCTGTTCTCTCTGTTCGCCGTGATCGGCATTTCACTGTTGCTCAGCTGGGTTTTGGCGATCACCGTCACGCCGCTATTGGGGCATTACTTCTTCAAACAGGGCAAAGCAGGCGAGATCGACGCTTACGGCGGCCTCCTGTTCCGCACCTATGGTGCGATCCTGCGCTTTGCGCTGCGCTTCCGATGGCTGGTTGTTGCTGGTCTCGTCGGCGTAACCGTGGTGTGCTATGCCGGGTTTGGGCTGATGAAACAGCAGTTCTTCCCCAACTCCAACACGCCTTTGTTCTTCGTGCACTACAAACTGCCGCAGGGCACACCGATTGCACGAACCACCGAAGACATGGCGGTATTCGAAGAGTGGCTGGCGGCACGCGACGACGTCGTCTCGGTCACGACCTTTGTCGGCCAGGGGGCTACCCGTTTCATGCTGACCTACTCCGCCGAAAAGCCGAATCCCAGCTATGGGCACATGGTCATCCGCACAGCAAGCCTGGACGACATCCCGGCGCTGCAAGCGGACCTTGAGGCGTTCGGGTCCGTCCAGTTCCCCGAAGGTGAGTTCGGCACCAAGCGCCTGGTCTTTGGCCCCGGCGGTGGTGATCCGATTCAGGCCCGCTTCTCGGGCAGCGATCCGGTCGTGCTGCGCCAGCTCGCGGACGAGGCGGTGCAGCGCATGGCAGCCGCATCCCCGAACGCGCTGCTGGTTCACCACGATTGGCGCGAACAGGAACTGGCGCTGCAACCGATCTATGCCACCGAACGGGCGCAGACAGCAGGTGTCACACGCGAAGATATCGCCGCCACTCTGCAATTCTCGACCGACGGCATCACGGGTGGTGTGTTCCGCGAGCGCGACCGCCTGATCCCGATCATCCTGCGCCGACCTGCGGACGGAGATTACTCGATCGTCGATCAGGTCGTGTACTCGGACCAGTCGGAAAAGTTTGTACCAATTGAACAAATGGTGGATGGATTCGAGTACAAAACGCTCAATACGCTGGTTCACCGTCGTGATCGGGTTCTGACCATCACCGTCGGCGCCGACATCCCGCCCGACCTGACAGCGGCACAGGTCCACGCCGAAGTGCGCGACGCCATCGAGGCCATCGACCTGCCACCCGGCTACAAGATGGAATGGGGTGGAGAGTTCGAAAACTCGCGCAAAGCGCAGGCAAGCCTGGGCAGACAATTGCCGCTGAGCCTGCTGATCATGGTGTTGATCTCGGTCCTGTTGTTCAACGCAATCCGCCAGCCGATTATCATCTGGCTGCTGGTGCCGATGTCCGTGAACGGCGTGGTGATCGGCCTGCTGGGAACAGGACTGCCCTTCACCTTTACGGCACTTCTGGGCCTGCTCAGCCTGTCGGGTATGCTGATCAAGAACGGCATTGTTCTGGTCGAGGAAATCGATCTGGTCCGCGCCACCGGCAAGCCCCTGCGCGAGGCAATCATCGAAGCATCCGTGTCGCGTTTGCGGCCCGTCATGCTGGCGGCTGTCACGACCATTCTGGGCATGGCGCCACTGCTGACGGATGCGTTCTTCGTCTCGATGGCAGTGACGATCATGGGCGGTCTGGCATTTGCCACCGTGCTGACAATGGTTGCGGCACCGGTGTTTTACCTGCTGTTCTTCGCCCGTGACGAACGAAAGAAAACGACGGAGGCGCCTGCGTAAGGCATTGAAAATAAATAAAAGCCCCAGAGTTTCCTCTGGGGCTTTTTCATTTGGGTCAGGGGTCTTTACCCCTGTAGCGATTTCACCTCGACGTCGCCCTCAGCTTGTGCCTTAATCGCCAGTGCTGCGGCGTTGGCCCCTGCTGCGGTGGTGAAATACGGGATCTTGTCATACAGCGCGATCGAGCGGATGGCCTTGCTGTCCTCAACCGCCTGCGCACCTTCGGTGGTGTTCATCACCAGCTGCACCTGACCGTCTTTCAGCATGTCCACAACATCCGGGCGACCTTCGTACACCTTGTTCACCACGTCACAGGCAACACCCTGTTCGTCCAGCCAGCTTTGCGTGCCGCGCGTGGCCACAAGCGTGAAACCCTGATCAACCAGAACCTGCGCCGCTTCCAGCATGGCTTTGCCCTTGTCGGCATCCTTGATCGAAATGAACGCACGGCCAGAGGACGGCAGCACCATGCCCGCGCCCATCTGCGCCTTGAGGAACGCGCGTGGGAAGTCACGGTCCCAGCCCATCACCTCGCCGGTCGAGCGCATTTCCGGGCCAAGGATGGTGTCGACGCCGGGGAAACGGGCGAATGGCATGACAGCTTCTTTCACCGAGAACCACGGCATGTCCGGATCGGCCAGCGTCATCTGGTCCGCGATCTTGGTGTCCTTGCCTTCCTGATAGGGCGGGCGCATCGGGAAATCGGCCAGTTTCTCGCCCGCCATGACGCGCGCCGCAATCGACGCAATTGCACTGTCGGTGGCCTTGGCAACAAACGGCACGGTGCGCGAGGCGCGCGGGTTCACTTCGATCAGATAGATCTCATCATCCTTGATCGCGAATTGCACATTCATCAGGCCAACGACATTCAGCGCCTTGGCCAGTTTGAATGCCTGTTCCTTGATCTGCCCGATGATCTCTTTCGACAGCGAATAGGGCGGCAGCGAACAGGCGGAATCGCCCGAGTGAACGCCCGCTTCTTCGATGTGCTGCATGATGCCCGCCACGTGAACGTCGGTGCCGTCACACAGCGCATCTACGTCCAGCTCGACCGCGCCCGCCAGATAGCTGTCCAGCAGTACGGGGCTGTCGCCCGAGACCACAACGGCCTCGTTGATATAGCGTCGCAGCTGATCCATATCGCGCACGATTTCCATCGCACGACCGCCCAGAACGTAAGAGGGGCGAATGACCAGCGGGAAACCGATCTCTTCGGCAATCTCCAGCGCCTTTTCATCGGTCGAGGCAATACCGTTTCTGGGCTGTTTCAGGCCCAGTTCATTGACCAGCGCCTGGAACCGTTCACGGTCTTCGGCCAGGTCAATTGCGTCCGGTGTGGTACCCAGAATCGGAATACCCTCGGCCTCAAGCGCGTTGGCCAGCTTCAACGGTGTTTGACCACCGAACTGAACGATCACACCGTGCAGCGTGCCGTTTTCCTGTTCCTTCGTCAGGATTTCCATGACGTGTTCAAAGGTCAGCGGCTCAAAATACAGACGGTCCGAGGTGTCGTAGTCGGTCGAAACCGTCTCGGGGTTGCAATTGACCATGATGGTCTCGTACCCGGCCTCGGTCAGCGCATAACAGGCGTGGCAGCAGCAATAATCGAACTCGATCCCCTGACCGATCCGGTTCGGACCACCACCAAGAATAACGACCTTCTTGCGGTCGCTTGGGCGTGCCTCGCATTCGACATCTCCCA
Source organism: Ruegeria sp. O6 (assembly GCF_056535045.1). NCBI lineage: Bacteria > Pseudomonadati > Pseudomonadota > Alphaproteobacteria > Rhodobacterales > Roseobacteraceae > Ruegeria > Ruegeria sp. O6. The sequence continues at coordinate 72,420 of NZ_JBQERM010000006.1, forward strand.
TCATCGGGGCTTCGTAAGTCGAGTACATATAGGGTGTCTGCGCTTCGAACTCAGCAGCGCAGGTATCAATGCGTTTAAAGACCGCGGTGACGCCCAGATTGTGGCGGGCGCGGCGCACGTTATCTTCGCTGCGGCCTGACAGGTTGCCCAGACGCGCATCGGTGAAGCCCAGCATCTTGAGCTTGCGGATGCCTTCTTCGGTCACTGGCAGACCATCCTTACGCACGGTGCGTTCTGCTTCGATGATCTCGCGAATGCGGGCCAGGAACCAGGGGTCAAACTTGGTGACGCCAAAGATTTCATCGTCGCTCAGGCCATGACGCATGGCTTGGGCGATGGTGCGCAGGCGGTCGGGGGTCTGCTTGCTGATCGCCTTGATGACATGCGCTTTGTCGTCGCTGCTTTCGACCTCATCCCACAGGCCGATGCTCAACCCCGGAATTTCGATCTCATCAAACCCGGTCAGGCCGGATTCCATCGATGCCAGCGCCTTCTGCATGGATTCGTGGATGGTGCGCCCGATGGACATCGCCTCACCCACTGACTTCATTGCAGTGGTCAGGTAGGGTTCAGAGCCGGGGAATTTTTCAAACGCGAATTTCGGGATCTTGGTGACGACATAGTCGATGGTAGGTTCGAACGACGCAGGCGTGACCTTGGTGATGTCATTGTCCAGCTCGTCCAGCGTGTAGCCGACGGCCAGTTTCGCGGCGATCTTGGCAATAGGGAAACCCGTCGCCTTGGAGGCCAGCGCCGATGAACGCGACACGCGCGGGTTCATTTCGATCACAACCATGCGGCCATCATCGGGGTTGATTGCCCATTGCACGTTCGAGCCACCGGTTTCCACCCCGATCTCGCGCAGGACGGCAATCGAGCCGTTGCGCATGATCTGGTATTCCTTGTCGGTCAGCGTCAGGGCAGGGGCCACGGTAATCGAGTCACCCGTGTGCACGCCCATTGGGTCGACGTTTTCGATGGAGCAGACGATAATGGCGTTGTCGGCGGTGTCGCGCACCACTTCCATCTCGTATTCTTTCCAGCCCAGCAGGCTTTCATCGACGAGGATCTGGTTGACAGGCGAGGCATCCATGCCCGAGCGGCAGAAATGGATATAATCCTCGCGGTTATAGGCCACGCCGCCGCCTGTGCCGCCCAAGGTAAAGGCCGGGCGGATGATGGCGGGCAGGCCGATTTCCTCCAACTCGTCCAGAGCGATCTGCACACCTGCTTCCAGATCGGCAGAGCCGTCGGCCTTCTTGGGGGCGGTCACGATGGTGGCTTTGGGGTTTTCCAACCCCAGCCGATCCATCGCCTCGCGGAACAATTTGCGATCCTCGGCCATCTCGATGGCGTCGCGTTTGGCACCGATCATCTCGACACCGAACTTGTCCAACACCCCCATCTCTTCCAGCGCGAGCGAGGTGTTCAGACCGGTTTGCCCGCCCATTGTGGGCAGCAGGGCGTCAGGGCGTTCCTTTTCGATGATCTTGGCGACGACCTCGGGCGTGATCGGCTCGATATAGGTGGCATCGGCAAGTCCGGGGTCAGTCATGATTGTCGCCGGGTTCGAGTTGACCAGAATAACCCGGTAACCTTCTTCGCGCAGGGCCTTGCAGGCTTGAGCGCCGGAATAGTCGAACTCGCAGGCCTGACCGATAACAATGGGACCCGCCCCGATGATCATGATCGACTTGATGTCGGTTCTCTTCGGCATGGTCTGGCCCCTTCGATTTTGCACGAGTCGCGGGCGCCGCCCAAGCGCCCAAATTGTCGTGCGTTATAGGGACCACGCAGAAAGGTTCAAGGGGTATCGGAAACAGAAGCGAAATTGCCGCTTTCCCCCCTTTCCCCTGCCAGAGTATTCTCTATATCGCCCTTCACGGCAAAAGAGGATGCAGTTGCGTATTCGTTTTGATCAGGGACCAGCCGGTCGCGGAACCCGGTTTCAGCGCCCGTCTCGGATTATCCGCGCGGATACGGCGGAGGACGTGCCCCAGGCTCTGGCGGCGCTGGATGAGGCGCGCGCGGGCGGGGCCTGGCTGGCTGGCTATGCCAGTTATGAACTGGGATATGTGCTTGAACCTCGGCTGATCAATCTTTTGCGGGACTCGCGTCGGCTTCCCTTGTTGTGCTTTGGAGTTTACGGCGCGCCGGATCGGGTTTCTTTACCGACACCCGCAGGCGAGGTGCGCGCGTTTCAGCCGCGCTGGGACGAGGCGCGCTATGGCGAAGCCTTTCAAGTGGTGCATGATGCTATCGGTGCCGGTGATATCTATCAGGCGAACCTGACCTTTCCGATTGACCTGACCGTCTCGGGCAGCAGTGAAACCCTTTATGCGGCACTGGCAGCGGGGCAGCCCGTTGGGCATGGCGCGCTGGTGCAGCAGGTCGGGTTACCGGATTTGCTCAGCCGCTCGCCAGAGTTGTTCTTCCGCACAGACGCGGATGGAAAGATCGAGACACGACCGATGAAGGGTACCCAGCCGCGCAGCGAAGACCCGGACGAGGATATGCGGCGCCGGGCGTTTCTGACCACGGACGAAAAGAACCGGGCGGAAAACCTGATGATCGTCGATCTTCTGCGCAACGATATCAGCCGTGTCGCATTGCCCGGTTCCGTTCATGTCCCTGAACTGTTCAAGGTGGAAACCTATGCGACAGTGCATCAGATGGTTTCACTTGTCCGTGCCCAGTTGCTCAAATGCGCAGGGCTCAGCGATATACTGACGGCGTTGTTTCCCTGCGGCTCGATCACGGGCGCCCCCAAAATTCGCGCCATGGAAATTCTGGCCGGGCTGGAACCCTGGCCGCGCGACATCTATTGTGGCACCATCGGCTGGGCCGCGCCTGATGGGCGGTCCGAGTTCAACGTGGCCATCCGTACGCTGATGCTGGAAGACGATCAGGCCACCCTGAACGTGGGCGGGGGCCTTGTCTGGGACAGCACCGCCCCGGCAGAATATGAGGAGGCGCTATGGAAAGCCCGCTTCGCCCGCCAGCTGAGCCTGATTTCCGCCTGATCGAAACACTGGCGTTTCGGCCAGGTCAGGGCTTTGTCCGAAAAGACCGTCACCTTGCGCGCATGGCCCGAACCGCTGCGGCCTTTGGCCTTCCCTTCAACCCGGATTTAGCGACCGCCGCGCTGGATGGCGCGTTGGGCGACACCCCCTTGCGGTGCCGCCTTACACTGGACGCATCGGGTGCATTCGAATTGACCACCGGGGTTCTGGCCAGCAACCCTCCGGTCTGGCGCATCGCCCTGTCTGATCAGCGACTGGCTTCCAATGATCTTTGGCTGCGTCACAAGACAAGCCGCCGCGCCCTTTATGACAATACTCGCGCCGCGCTGACGGATGGCATAGACGAGGTGTTATTCCTGAATGAGCTTGATGAGCTGTGTGAGGGCACCATCAGCAACCTTTTCGTCGAAAAACAGGACGGTCGTATTCTGACACCTGCGCTGTCCAGCGGTCTGTTGCCTGGCATATTGCGCGAAGAATTACTGGATAAAGGAACGGTGTCTGAGGCCGTGCTGACCTTGAGCGATCTAAAAAACGCACAAACTGCCTACATGGGCAATTCATTGCGCGGGCTGATCCGGGTGGAGCTGATAGACACGTGACCAAAGACAGCACGATGGTCGGACCGCCAGATGCATTGCCGCGGTTAAGGGTTGAGTTCGGCTTGTTCTATGTTGTCCTGCCGCTGATCATCGCGGTTTTGTTTCCACCGAACTGGATGTTTCCGGCTCTGTTTGCCCTGACCGGGCTGGGGATCACGCTGCTGCATTGGACACCGGGCTTTCAATGGGCCGAGTTGCGCTATGATTGGGCCAACTGGTCGCTTCGCGAAGTTGTGCTGTTTACCGCTTTCATGTCCGTGTTTTGCGTTGGGCTGATTCAGGTGACACGCCCCGACGCCGCGTTTTTTCTGCTAGTACACCGCCCTGAGATGCTGGCGCTTATCTGGATCGGTTATCCTGTTTTGTCTGCACTGCCTCAGGAACTGTTGTTCCGCCCACTGTTCTTCCGGCGTTATCACTCGATCCTGCCAGAGGGGCGTGCGGCTTATGTGCTGAATGCTGCCATCTTCTCGTTCGCGCATCTGATGTATTGGAGCTGGACTGTCGCCCTCATGACATTTGCGGGCGGGCTGCTGTTTACATGGGCCTACAGGCAGCGCGGTTCGTTCTTCTACGCGGTGCTGCTGCACGCGATTGCGGGCAATATCATCTTTGCGGTCGGGCTGGGTGTCTATTTCTACTCAGGCAACGTGCAAAGGCCGTTTTGACAGGGCGACCCGCCTTGACTTTCCGGGCCTGACAGGGTGTATCGGCGCGACGAATTCTGCGCCCGAAGGGATATGATCCATGCACGCCTATCGCAGCCACACCTGCGCCGCACTGACCGCCGCTAATGTCGGTGAAACCGTTCGCCTGTCCGGTTGGGTGCATCGGGTCCGAGATCATGGGGGCGTCCTGTTCATCGACCTGCGCGACCATTTCGGCGTAACCCAGATCCTGTGTGACGGCGACAGCGCCGCTTTTGCTGCGCTTGAAAAGGTGCGTTCCGAATGGTGCATCCGCATCGACGGAACCGTCAAGGCGCGTGCCGCCGAACTGGTGAACCCGAAACTGCCCACCGGTGAGATCGAGGTTTACGTGCGCGAACTGGAAGTTCTGGGGGCCGCCGAGGAACTGCCGCTAATGGTGTTCGGCGATCAGGAATACCCCGAGGAAACCCGCCTGCGCTATCGTTACCTCGACCTGCGACGCGAGGCGATGCAGCGCAACATGACCTTGCGCTCGGACGTGGTGGCCTCCATGCGCAAGCGTATGTGGGATCAGGGGTTCCGCGAGTACCAGACGCCGATCATCACCGCGTCCTCACCCGAAGGCGCGCGTGACTTCCTTGTGCCGTCGCGCCTGCATCCGGGTAAGTTCTACGCGTTGCCGCAAGCCCCGCAGCAGTTCAAGCAGCTGATTATGGTGTCGGGTTTCGACAAGTATTTCCAGATTGCGCCCTGCTTCCGCGACGAAGACCCGCGCGCCGACCGCTCACCCACCGATTTCTACCAGCTTGACCTCGAGATGTCCTTTGTCGAGCAGCAGGACGTGTTCGACACGATCCAGCCCGTTCTGACCGGTGTGTTCGAAGAGTTCGGTGGCGGTCGCAAGGTCGATCAGGACTGGCCGCAGATTTCCTACAAGGATTCGGCTCTGTGGTACGGCACGGACAAGCCCGACCTGCGGAACCCAATTAAGATGCAGGTGGTTTCCGACCACTTCCGCGGGTCTGGTTTTGCGATTTTTGCAAAGCTGCTCGAACAAGAAGGCACCGAAATTCGCGCTATCCCCGCGCCAACCGGTGGCAGCCGCAAGTTCTGTGACCGCATGAACGCCTTTGCCCAGAAAGAGGGTCTGCCCGGTATGGGCTACATCTTCTGGCGCGATCAGGGCGAAGGGATGGAAGCCGCAGGCCCGCTGGCCAAGAACATCGGCCCCGAGCGGACCGAGGCTATCCGTCAGCAATTGGGTCTGGGTGTCGGCGATGCGGCGTTTTTCCTGGGCGGCAAGCCGAAAGCCTTTGAAAAGGTTGCAGGCAAGGCGCGCGATGTGATCGGCGACGAGCTTGGGCTGACCGAGAAAGACCGCTTTGCCTTTGCCTGGATTGTTGATTTCCCGATCTACGAGCAAGACGAAGAAACCGGCGCGATCGACTTTGAGCACAACCCGTTCTCGATGCCGCAGGGCGGCATGGAAGCGCTACAGGGCAACCCACTGGATGTGCGCGGGTATCAGTATGACCTGGCGTGCAATGGATACGAGCTGGTGTCGGGTGCGATCCGGAACCACAAGCCGGAGATCATGCTGAAAGCCTTTGAACTGGCGGGCTATGGCGAGGATGAAGTGAAATCCCGCTTTGGTGCCCTGTTCAACGCCTTCCACTACGGTGCGCCGCCGCACGGTGGCTGCGCTGCTGGGATCGACCGGATCGTGATGCTGTTGGCGGATGAGGCCAATATCCGCGAGGTCATGATGTTCCCGATGAACCAGCGGGCCGAAGACCTGATGATGCATGCGCCGTCGGACCCGACGTCAGATCAACTGATGGAACTGGGCTTGCGCCTCATCCCGCAGGACTGAACGAGAGCCGCCCGCATCAAGCGGGCGGTTTCATTTTGATGCCAGCGAGTATTCGCGGGTCAGTCCAACGGGTTGTTTAAATCACCTCGGTTGACACGAATTGAACGTGCAGCATGCCGTGTTTGGCGATAGGCCCAGATGCACAGAAGCGTTGCAGTGATGAAGTAGGCTGCAATCACGTCAAATCGCCTTTCTTTGTTCCAGGCGGTTCTGCACTATGCCAGCGACCTGCGCTGCCTGCGCCGTGATCGGTGCGCCGTTCGCCCGTGACAGCGCCAGCTTTCGGGCGGCTTCTGCCAAGGGTCTGTCATCGGCTTCCCGTGCGACCCCTTGCAGGAACTGGGCGGCGTAATCCCATGTGCGATGATCGTTGGGCCCGGTAAGGACATCGGCGATGTGCGCCATGTCGTCCTGATAGGCCATCGGGTCGGGGCGGATGACTTCATCTCGAACCGAGTGGAGCCCGCTTGGGCGTCGATCTTCGGGCAGGCGCTCCAGGATGGACTTCTGAAAATAAGACAATGATTTTATCGGCTTGGACAGGAAACCATCCGCCCCGGCTGCGTGGGCCAGACCTTCGGTGGCGTCATCGCCCGACAGGCCCATGATTACGCTGATCCGTGGTGAAGCGTCGGCCAGTTCGGCGATCAGGTCAGCTCCGGATCCGTCAGGCAGGCCCATATCGACCAGAATGACCGACGGGCGATAGATCTGCAGGTGTCGCCGTGCCGATTTCAGGCAGTCAGCGCGTCGGATACGTGCACCGCTATGCAGGCACATCAGGCGGATCGCATCGCAGGCATATCGGCTGTCTTCAACAACCAGAATTGTCTGTCCCAGCAAGGGCCGCGTTGCGGTGGGCGTGGCGGCGGTGGTGGCAATGAGGCCCGAATCGTCCATGGCAGCTCTCCTATCCAGCAGATGCTTCACGCTAGGAACTTCTGGCTAACACGACGTTAACGCGCGATTTGGCGCACTTGTTCTTTCGCAGAGCAGCCCCCATAACCCACGCAACGCAGGACATCAGGAGTGAGACATGATTGGACGTCTGAACCACGTTGCCATCGCCGTACCCGACCTTGAGGCGGCATCCGAGCAATACCGCAATGCGCTGGGCGCCAAGGTTGGCGCGCCGCAGGACGAACCGGATCATGGCGTCACGGTTGTGTTCATCGAACTGCCCAACACCAAGATCGAACTTTTGTACCCGCTGGGCGACGACAGCCCGATCAACGGGTTTCTGGAAAAGAACCCGGCAGGCGGTATTCATCACGTATGCTATGAGGTCGAAGACATCATCGCCGCCCGTGATCATCTAAAAGCGACTGGCGCCCGTGTTCTGGGGTCGGGTGAGCCCAAGATCGGCGCGCATGGCAAACCGGTGCTGTTCCTGCATCCTAAGGACTTCAACGGCTGCCTTGTCGAGCTGGAACAGGTATGATCCGCAAAACCCGGAGGGCCTGAAGTGACCATTACCGCTGCATTGGTGTTGTTCGCCGTCATCTGGTTCATGACGTTGCTTGTGGTTCTGCCCATTCGCATCAAAACTCAGGGTGACCTGAACGATATCGTTCCGGGCACCCATGCGGGCGCGCCGGAAGTCCATCATCTGAAGGCTAAGATGTGGATCACCACCGCCATTGCAGTGGTTTTGTGGGCTATCATTGCCGGGATCATCATATCTGGTGCAATTTCAGTGCGGGACTTCGACTGGTTGAACCAACTGGAGCCGCGCTAATCTGTGTCAGACCTTTTGGCCTGACACAGCATGAAAAATATGGGTGAATGTCGCCGCGCCAAGGATCGGGATCACCAGATTCAACAGCGGTATCGACAGCGGAATGGCCATCAGCGTTCCAGCGACCCAGATCGTGGTCGAATGCCTGGCCCGCAACTGGCGTGCGCCATCCCGCCCGATCCGGCGCATTGCAGCCAGCGTGAAGTATTCTCGCCCCAACAAGAACCCGTTCATGGCCCAGAAGATGAAGGGCGCAAACGGGGTGAAGATCGCATAAAGGATCAGCGCCAGCAGGTTTGCGACAATCAGCACGCCAAGAAAGCTGAGGCCGTCCATCAGGGCCTCTGACACCGGGATGCGTCGTGCAGGTGGCAAGGCCGGAAAATGCTTGTCCTCGACCGCTTGTGCCACTTCGTCCAGAAAGATCGATGTGATGGCTGACGCCACCGGCACCATCAGGAAAACAGGCAGGATCAGGACGAGAACGATACCTGAATAGTTCAGAACGTCGTTCAGCCATGGCACTGCGCCGACGAACGGCAGAGAGATTTCACTGCCCGACAACCAGTTGATCAAACTGATCGCACCCGCACAGGCAAGACCCAGCAAAAGGATGGTCAAACCTACACCGCGCAGCAGAACGGCGCGGAACTTGGGATCTCCGATCTGGCTTAGCGCGCTGAAGAAGGCGTTCAGGATGATCATTCTGTGATCCATTCCGTTATGGCCGCCACATCGGGCCGCGGGCGCTCGGGTGGGGCTGTTCCTTCGGTGGCGATATGTATCAGCCCGGCTACGCGTTCGTTGTCAGCAAGTCCAAAGGCGTCGACGCAGAAGTCGTGGTCATGGGTTTGCCAACCCGATAGCCAGTTTGCACCCCAGCCTGCGGCCAGCGCGGCATTCAGCAAGGCAAGACAGACCGCGCCCGCAGAATAGGTTTGTTCGATTGCAGGTATTTTTTCGGACGGTTTTTGTACTTCGATCACCGCTACGGCCAGATGTCCCATGTCAAATTGGCTGCGTGCTTTTGCAATATCTTCCGGACTTTTCTTCAGCCTTTGCCCGCAGGTTTCGGTCAGGGTTGCCAGTCTTGCCATGGCCCCCTGTTCCAGAACGATAAATCGCCAGGGTTCCAGTTTTCCGTGATCGGGGCTGCGTGCAGCTGCGATCAACAAGGGGCGCAACTCGTCCGGTGTCGGGGCCGGGGCAACCAGTGTCTTGGCAGGTCGGGACCGGCGCGACTGCAAAAACTCCAGAGCAGCGGGGTTTTTCATGGACATATGTTAACTTCCTTTACATCACGTCTCTGTATCTTGGTCGGCATGCCGAGGGTTTCAAGGGCGCGGCGACGGATCGCGTGGATCAATTTCATTCCACCGCCCATCATGCAAGACTATTGAGGGAAGGGGCGACAATGGCGAAATCCAAACTACGTGATCTGCCGGATCTCAGCGCGCAGGCGCACGCCGGGACAACGTTTCATCTGAAAGTAACTCCCAAGGCTGTACGCGACCGGGTGGTTGTGGAAGACGGGCAGATCAGGGTATTTGTCACGGCACCGCCTGACAGTGGTAAAGCCAACCATGCGGTTCAGGTAATTCTTGCGAAATGTCTTGGCGTCGCGCCTTCGACACTGTCACTCAAGCAGGGGCAAACTTCGCGCAGCAAGGTTTTTGTCTATGCGCCCTAAGATCCCGTTTCACGGATCTGGTAAACTCCCTCGGGCAGGTCCAGCGCTGCGGCCAGATCGCGGACCTGTTCGGGCGACAAGGTGATCTTTTGCACCTGGTCGGTTCGCGGATCAAACTGTTCCAGCGTGACGCATTCGGCGAAATTGTTGATCACAACATCTTCCTGCAAAGGTTTTTCACCTTCGTCCACAAGCGTTATGACCGTCGAGTCGAATTCATGCTCAATCGAAAACATAAGGACAGAGTGCAAGCCGTCGATGCGCAATGCAAGACGTTCGTTTCAAAGCATTGTGTGGTCACTCTGAACAGCACGTACTATGTTGAAATCACGGTCAGACCGAGCCGAAGGATGTAACATGCGCAGACGCTTTGTTTTGGTGCTTCCCCTGCTGCTTGCGGCCTGTGCGGAAGGTGCACTGCGCGTGCAACCTGCTGCGGATTGGCTGGGTGAAGGGCCGGGTTCTGAGGATGTTGCCCAGACCTTTCGCGAAGTCAGTCAGAACATTGGGGCCGAGGCTCGCAGCCAGTGTTTGAAACAATCAAGGCCTCAGAAATGCGAATTCCGGATTCTCGTTGATCTGAACCCACGTGCGCCGGCCAATGCGTTTCAGACATTGGACGACCAGAAGCAACCCACCATAATCTTTACACTTGCGATGATCCGTTCCACACAAAATGCAGATGAACTGGCTTTTGTCATGGGGCACGAGGCGGCCCATCACGTGCTGGGCCACATCGCACGGCAAAGCGAAAATGCCAGCGCAAGCGCAACTGAGTTCGGAAAGGCGGAAAAGCTGCGCGGGGGCGACGCCGCCGACATAGAAGAGGCCCAGAAAGTTGGGGCGCAGGTTGGTGTTCAGGCTTATGTGAAGGATTTTGAGCTTGAGGCTGACCAGATGGGCACGATCATTACACATAATGCGGGCTACAACCCGCTGATCGGGGCAAAGTTCTTTGATCGCATTCCGGATCCCGGTGACAGGTTTCTGGGCACCCACCCGCCAAACGCGCAGCGCGTTCACATCGTGCTTGAAACCGCGACGCAACTGGGACTGACGCAATGACCGATCTTGTGCGCCTTGGCGTGATTTTGACGGATCGCGGGTCGAAATATGCGGTATCTGGCGCGCCTGTGGCGTCACGCGCGGACGTCGACGCGGTTTTGGACCAACTGAAGTCCGATAAATCTTATGCCAAGGCCACACATAACACGTGGGCCGCCTCCTTGCCGACCGGCGCGCTGAAGGCCGATGATGGGGAAAGTGGCGCCGGTATGGTAATCCTGCGGATGATCGAGCGTGCAGGGCTGGACAATCACGTGATCATCGTCACCCGCTGGTACGGAGGCAAAAAGCTGGGTGGGGACCGTTTTCGCCGCATTCAGGATGCAACCCGGGCCTATCTGGACCACATCGGCGCCCAATCTTGACCTGTATCAAAGTCTGACCTTCCGGATGCGCTAGGATTTCGTAAAGCGCGAAAGGGAAAGGATACAGCATGCCCACCCGAGAGTCCTTGCGGCTTCATGCCGGATTGGTGGACGATATGGCCAGAATGCTGGACATCGATCTTGAGGAAGCAGCCATTGGCGGCAAGCTATCTGTCGACCAGATTTCTGACGCAGTTCTGCGATGTACCGATTGTCCGAACCCGGATCATTGTCAGGATCTGCTTAAGAAAATGGCGACCGCTGGGCGGACACCTGAATATTGCCGTAACCAGGAGTTACTGCACAAATTGATGCCTTAACTGTCAGGTTCGCCATGCCACGTCTCGGTGAAATCATGGCCCACCTGCGCTTGGTACTGCGGATGGGCGAGGTCACAGGAACCGACCTGGCCGCAGCCTATCGGGACGGTCACCTGAAACATGAGGATTGGGCCGAGATCGTGCAGCAATGCCGAGGCTGTGCCTGGGCCAGAACCTGCCCAGAGTGGCTGGAACGGCGCGAACAGATTGATCATGCCCCATGCACATGCCCGAACCGTGAGCGTTTCAAGGCCATCAAAGCTTTGCAAGCGGAGGACGCGTGATGCCTCGGGATATTCTGGGTGAGGTCGAAAAGCACTTTTGGTTGACGCGCTCTGTCTCGCGAAGCATGGGAATTTCACTGAGCGAAGCCATGGCCGAAGGGCGGCTGTCGCCCGAAGAATACGCCGAACTGGTCACGCGCTGTCGCGCATCGGGTTGTGATGCGCAATGCACCAGCTGGCTGGCTCAGCGGCAGCATCCAGCGGACACGGCCCCGGATTTCTGTGCAAATTCAGAGACACTGAACAGATTAAAAGGTTGATCAAAGGTCTTTATGCGTTCCATCGCATAGCGGCGCGTTTGCACTGTGTTTGCACCCGCAAAAGTAGACCTTTTTGCTGGTCTCGGCCGTGTATTTCACCGGTTCGAACCCGCTACCTTTATGTGAGCCATCGCAAAAGGGTTGCCGGTTCGACTTTCCACACGCGCACCAGAAATAGGTTTTCCCTTCGACAACCTCGACTGAAAAAGGGGTTTTCTGGGCAATAACGGGTGTGTCTGACATGTGGCTTCTCCGTCTTTAGCTGAAACGTCGCACAGTTTAGGACGATGCAGACAAAAAGGTAGCTGTAATGCCGCAAGGATCATCATTTGGGCTTCGAACTGGCATGGAATCGCTCTTCCTCACAAGGAAGTGACCGTTTCAGTTGCCAGATTGCCGTTCAGCCCGTACTCTGGAAACAGCCCGAAAAGCTGGGCAATATCAGAAAAGTAATAGAGGATTGACGGACATGAAACTGAAACTTGCAGCCGTTGGCGCATTTGCTCTGGTCCTGACCGCTTGTGCGCAGCAGGAAGAACCGACCCCTGTTTACGTACAACCCGACTACGACAAGTATGGCTCGGCCAGCTGCTCGGCAGGCTATGAACTGGCAACAACCGAAGCAGGTCAGACTGTCTGCAACCCGGTTTCTCAGTAAGCTTATCGCAGGCGGTCTGATTGCGGACCGCCTGCACCATTTTCAGGAATTATCGCCGCCATTCATGGCGGTTTTTTTCTACCTGCGCTGTACGGGGTAACTATTCACCCGAGGGCATTATGGGCAGGTTACTGGCGTCAAACGGGTTTCCCCCACAGATCGTATTCCCCCGCCTCGTCCACTTCGACCGTGACGATATCGCCGGGTTTGAGGCCTTCGAAGCCCTCGTCAATGAACAGGTTACCGTCGATCTCGGGCGCGTCCGATTTGGTGCGGCAGGTGGCGGCTTCGTCATCCACTTCGTCAACGATTACTTGAAGCGTTTGTCCGACTTTAGCTTGCAACTTGGCATCTGAAATGGCCTGAGCCTTTTCCATGAAGCGATCCCACCGCTCTTGCTTGATTTCGGCCGGGACATGATCAGGCAGGTCGTTTGAGCGCGCACCATCCACGTTTTCGTATTGAAAACAGCCGACACGATCCAGTTGCGCCTCGTCCATCCAGTCCAGCAGGGTTTGGAATTCGGCCTCGGTCTCACCCGGGTAACCGACGATAAAGGTCGAACGCAGGGTGATATCGGGACAGATTGCGCGCCAGGCCTGAATTTCGTCCAGAGTTTTGGCCGCTGCGGCGGGGCGGGCCATCCGTTTCAGAACATCCGGGTGGGCGTGCTGGAACGGGATATCCAGATAGGGCAGTATGTTGGACCCGGCGTCCGCCATCAGCGGGATCAACTCGCGCACATGCGGATAGGGATAGACATAGTGCAGCCGTACCCAGGCATCCATCTGACCCAGTTCTCGGGCCAGATCGGTGATGTGGCTGCGCACCTCGCGGTCTTTCCACGGGTTCACATCGTATTTCCGATCCAGCCCATAGGCCGAAGTATCCTGCGAGATCACCAACAGTTCACGCACGCCATTTTCGACCAGCTTTTCCGCCTCGCGCAGAACCGCATGGGCCGGACGGCTGGCCAGTTTTCCCCGCATATCGGGGATGATGCAGAACTTGCATTTGTGGTTACAGCCCTCTGAGATCTTCAGATAACTGTAGTGGCGGGGGGTCAGTCGAACACTGCTGGCGGGCAGCAGATCGACGAACGGGTCAGGGTCAGGGGGAACGGCGGCGTGAACCGCATCCAGTACCTGTTCGTACTGATGCGGACCGGTGACCGCCATGATGCGGGGGTGGTGCTCGCGGATGTAATCCGGTTCGGCCCCCAGACAGCCGGTGACGATGACCTTGCCGTTTTCAACCAGCGCCTCTCCGATTGCGTCCAGCGATTCCGCCTTGGCGCTGTCGAGGAACCCGCAGGTGTTCACAATGACGGCATCGGCCCCGGCATAATCGGGCGAAATGCCGTATCCTTCAGCACGAAGCCGGGTCAGAATGCGTTCGCTGTCGACCAAAGCTTTTGGACAGCCCAGCGACACCATGCCGATCGTCGGCTGGTTTGAACGGGGTGTCTCGGTGATCCGGGCGGCCGGAGCCAGGTCGGGGCGGAGGTTTGGCGGGTTCGTCGTCATGGCGCGGCATATAGTGGGGAAAGCTTCCTCTTGCAAATGTGACGTGCGATTTGAATGATCGCGGCAAAGACAAGCCAAAAGGCGGAGAGCAGATCATGAAATGGCTGATACGCATCCTGTTTATTGTTGTGGCAGTGATTGCGCTGGTAATTGGCGCGCTTTTGCTGATGCCCGGAGACAAGCTTGGCGCGATTCTGGCTGAGCAGGTCAAAGCCCAGACCGGGCGCGAACTGAGATTGAGCGGCGACGTGCGCCTGTCGTTCTGGCCGGTGCTGGGGATGGAAACCGGGCCCGTGCGTTTTGGGAACGCCAGCTGGGCCGGGCCAGAGCCGATGCTGAGCGCTGATAGCCTTGCCGTGGGCGTGGATGCTGCTGCGCTTTTGAATGGGGATCTGCGGATCAAACGCGTTTTCGCGGAAAACCCGGTGCTGCGGCTGGAGCGTTCGCAAGGGCGCGGAAACTGGGAGCTGAGCGCGCCTGTGACCACCGCGACGGCCACACCGTCTGCAGGGACGGTTCCGGCCAGCGCATCGTCGGCCGTAACTTTGGAAGAGTTGCAGCTTAATAATGCGCGACTGATCTATGTGGAAGACGGTGCCACGCAGATGGACTTTCCTGATGTAACCTTGTCGGCCAGTTGGCCTCAGGTCACTGCACCGATGGTAATGGAGGCATCAATGCCTGTACCCGGAGGTGCTGTTCAGGTCGATCTGAAGATTCCGGACTTGCCAGCCTTTGCCGCAGGGTCCGTAACCGCGCTTGAATTGGCCCTGACTGCACCGGGCGGCAAGATCGGCTTTGACGGCCACGTCAATCTGGCCGGAGAGATGGACGGAACCACAAAGATCATCACCCAAGATACAGAAAAGATGCTGGCGGCCTTCGGTCAGGCGGGCGTGACTGTGCCGTCTGGATTGGGTAACGTTGCCGATATCTCTGCGCAAATGACCTATACGCGGGACGGTCGGATTTCCCTGCGAAATATGACAGCGCAGTTGGATGGCAACCGGTTTGTCGGAGAGGCGGATATCACCATTTCCGATCCCCCTCAGATCGTCGCACGCCTGGATGCGGGCGATCTGGACCTGTCGAAGATATCCGAAACCGGCACCGGGTCGGGTGGCGCGTCTCAACCTGCCTCACCAGCTCAGGAAGGTTGGTCAAAAGACCCAATCGACGCATCCGCGTTGGCTTTGGCGAATGGCAATATTCGCCTGACGGCCAACTCAATCGCCGTTCCCGGCATGACGTTTGGGAAAAGTGACCTGACACTGACACTGGATCGCGCGCGGGCGGTTCTTGCGATGCATCCGGCGACGTTGTTTTCGGGTCAGTTGAACGGACAGGTGGTTGCCAACAATCGCAATGGCCTGTCCGTGGGCGGCAAGGTGACGGCAAGTGAGATTGATCTGAAACAGGCGTTGTCGACACTGGCCGGTGTCGAACGCCTGTCGGGAACCGCGGCAGGAACCATTGAGTTTCTGGGTGTCGGTCGGTCTGAGGATCAGATCATGCGGTCTCTCAGCGGTAAGGGAAATCTGGATGTCGGGACGGGGGTAATATCCGGTTTCGATCTGGATCGACTTATGGGGCAGGGGACCGGATCTGGCGGAACAACGGTGTTCAACAGCCTGTCGGCCAACTTTACCATCGATCAGGGTGTATTGACAAATAACGATCTGCTTATGTCGCTTAAGAATTTCCGCGCCGATGGTCAGGGGGTCGTGGGTCTGGGTGCGCGCAATATCGATTATCTGTTCACGCCCGTAGCTTTGCGGGCCAATTCGGGGCAGGGCATATCGGTGCCTGTGCGTATCGTTGGCCCGTGGAGCAACCCGTCAATCAAGCCGGATCTGACCAAGGTCATCGAAGCAGCGGCAGATGTGAAGGTCAAGGAGCTGGAAAACGACGCGAAACAGAAAGTTTTCGAAAAGGTTGGAAACGAGCTGGATACCACCATCACGGACAGCGATCAGATCGAAGATGCGCTTAAGAACAAGCTTGAAGAAGAGGCGAAGAAAGGGCTGCTCAAACTGTTTGGCGGCAACTGAGCAAGTGTTGCGCTTGGGGCGATCAGATATGCCCCAAGCAGTTTTCTTCAGATGGTCTGGTCGTAATCGCCAACACCGGGTTCGGTTCGGATCACCGCATCGATATCGGCAAAGATCGCCCGCATCTCAGCCTCGCTTTCGCTGCTTTCACAGACGACCACCAGATTGGGTGTGTTGGATGAAGCCCGCACCAGCCCCCAGCTGCCATTGTCCAGAATGACACGTGCGCCGTTCACCGTAACGACCTCTTTGATCGCACGGCCAGCAAATGTCTCACTAGCTTCGCTTTTGGCAACGAGCTTGTCGACCAGACGCTGCAGGATATCGTATTTTTCGGTATCTGCTGCATAAGGTGACATGGTGGGCGTCGACCATGTCTTGGGCAGCGCCTTGCGCAGGTCGGACATGCTTTGATCCGGGTTGCGGTCCATCAGCTTGCAGATCTCGACCGCGACGCGCATTCCGCAGTCATAACCGCGCCCCACCGGTTCGGCTAAAAAGTAGTGGCCTGACTTTTCGAACCCAGCCAGCGCACCGATTTCCTTGACGCGCCGTTTCATGTGGCTGTGGCCGGTTTTCCAGTAATCCGCCTTGACGCCAAGGGCCTGCAACTCGGGATCGCTGGCAAACAGGCCGGTGGATTTCACATCAGCGACAAAGGTCGATCCGGGGTGCAGCTTGGCCAGATCGCGGGCCATGATCACACCCACCTTGTCGGCAAAGATCTCTTCGCCTTCATCATCGACGACGCCACAGCGATCACCGTCACCATCAAACCCAAGTGCCAGATCGGCACCGCTGGATTTTACCGTTGCCGCCATGTCATGCAGCATTTCCATCGCTTCGGGGTTCGGGTTGTAGTTTGGGAAAGTGTAATCCAGCCGGTTATGGCTGGGGACGACCTCAACCCCCATACGTTCGAAGATCTCGGGCGCAAAGGCCGAAGCGGTGCCGTTTCCGGTTGCGCAGACAACCTTTAGCGGGCGGGACATTTTGAAATCGCCGACGAGGTCGTCAATATAGGCTTCTTTCACGCCCTCGACGAATTCCCAAGATCCACCCTCATGCGTCTGACCTTCGCCGTTCAGAACGATGTCGCGCAATTCAGACATCTCGTCGGGGCCGTGTGTCAAAGGACGGTCAAAGCCCATTTTTACACCGGTCCAGCCGTTTGGATTGTGGCTGGCCGTAACCATCGCCACGGCCGGTACATCCAGATGAAACTGTGCGAAATAGGCCATCGGGCTAAGCGCAGGGCCAATATCTTTCACGCGGATACCGGCCTGCATCAATCCCAGGATCAGGGCGTTTTTGATCGCCAATGAGTAATCACGGTAGTCATTGCCGACAGCGATCACGGGCTCGATCCCGCGCCTGCGCATTTGAGTACCCAGCCCAAGGCCCAGCGCCGTCATGCCCGGCAGGTTGATCTCTTCCGGATATTTCCAGCGGGCGTCATATTCGCGAAACCCGGTGGGTTTGATCATCGCGTCACGCAGAAAGCTCCAGGTATTTGGTGTTACCTCGGGAATTGGTTTGGTCATAACAAGTCTCAGTCGTTAAATCTGAATAGGATCAGCTTTGGCCAGCGCATCAAAGCGCATCAAAGTGTCAATGAGTTGGGGCATCTGATCCAACGGAATCATGTTGGGCCCGTCCGAAGGAGCATTGTCCGGATCCTGGTGTGTTTCAATGAACACCGCGCCAATACCCAGCGACACGGCGGCGCGCGCCATGACCGGAGCAAATTCGCGTTGCCCACCCGAGGAGCCACCTTTTCCGCCCGGTTGCTGCACGGAATGGGTCGCATCCATCACTACTGGATACCCGGTCTGGGCCATTTGCGGCAGGGACCGCATATCAGCCACCAGTGTGTTATAGCCGAACGAAGTGCCACGTTCGGTCAGCAGGATATTATGATTCCCCGTGCTTTCGATCTTGGACACGATATTGGGCATCTCCCACGGCGCGAGAAACTGACCCTTTTTCACATTGACCACTGCTCCCGTATTGCCCGCAGCCAGCAGCATATCCGTCTGGCGGCACAAGAACGCCGGGATTTGCAGGACATCTACCGCCTTGGCAGCGATGGCGCACTGCGCTTCGGTATGAACATCGGTCAGGACCGGTATGCCCATTGTCTTGCGGATACCGTCCAGAACCTGCAACCCCGCATCAATGCCCATGCCGCGCTTGCCGGACAGCGAGGTCCGGTTCGCCTTGTCATAAGATGCCTTGAAGACATATTGCGCACCGGCTGCATCGCAGGCCTCTTTCATCTTGCCAGCAATCATCTGTGCGTGGTCTGCCGTTTCAAGCTGGCAAGGGCCTGCAATGATGGTCAGCGGAAGGTCGTTGCCGACTGTCAGGTCGGAGATTTTTACATGTTTCATGAGTCTTATGAGGATACCTGTTCACGAAGGACCGACGCGGTAAGCGAGATCATGAGGTAGATACCAGCAAACAACAGGAATGCCAAAATCGTATTTTCGAACTTGCGCGGATAGCTGGGTTCCTGACTTGGGATCGGGTTCACCGAGACGGTCAGGTAACGCACCTGCCGGTTAGCTTCGGATCGGGTCGATTCCATTTGCTGCATTGCCGTTTGCAGCATCATGTCCCGTGCCGCCAGATCCGCCTGAGCGATCTGGATGCGCACGCTCAACCGCGCCAGCGAATTTTCGCCATCGGAAGCATCCTGCATCTCGGCATTTAGTTGTTCCAGCACCTTTTCAAGCCGGGCAATGTCAGCCTTGACGCCGTCGACCTTGGCTTTGTTCGGACGCAGGTTGTCTTGCAGGGCGGCAAGTTCAAGCTCTTTGTCCTGCACCAATATCTCGATCTCGTTGATGCGGGCGCGGAGGCTGGCAATGACATTCTCGGGGTCCAGTACCGCCCCTTGAAGCTGAAGTTCGATCAATTCCTCCTGCGCCTGCCGCCGCGCCTCCTGCGCCGCTTCAAAGCTTTCCAATGCGTCGCGCATCTGGTCTTCGCGCTTCTTGCCGGACAGGGCATTCACCCGGGCTTCGGCGTAAGAAATCAAACGCTCCGAGAACTCGGTCGAGGTCTGTGCGTCTGGTGCAACAACCTCCATCCGGATGACCCCTTCGGTTGGATCATACCCGATTGTAATCATGCGTTTGAACAGCTTGTATGCGTCTTCCAGCGTGGCGTCGGGTGATAGCCTTTGAATCGGATCAATCACTTCCTGCTTGAAGACATCAGAAAAACCGGCGTCTCGATCCAGCAGCAACAAGGCCTCTTTCGATTCCAGGAAAGATTGAACCGAGATTGAATCCTGCGTGGTGGCGAATTGCGTCCCGGCAAGCAGCCCGCCGATGGAACCCGGCCCGCCATCGGCTTGCAGGATCAGAAACTCGGAATCGCTGGCATACATCGGGGTGGCGATGCGATAGAAATAGAACCCCACAACAAAGGTCGGCAGAAACACAAAGGCGGCCAGACGCGCGAACAGGCCAAACAGTTTACGCCTGCGTCGGCGCGCGATGTCCTTCTGAATCTGACCGATTTCAAGGTTCCGCCGCTCAGCCGGGCTGAGCTCGGGTCCCGGAAGGTTTGGCGTGCTTGCGCCTACGGATTGCGGCAACTGAATGCTGATCTTGTCTTTGACCTTCGAACTGTCGCCCTGTGCCGAGGGCTTTGCCGCGGCAAGATCAAGAAGGTTCGTGCGCTGAAACGGATCAATGCCTTTCTTGCGCAGCAAGCGCACCGCATCATAGTCCGATGTTGCTGCCAGTCCGTGTTTCTGCGCGAGTTTACGCGCAATACGCAACTGGCGGCCTGTCAGGCCTTCGCGCTTGATGTCGTCAATTTGCGTGCCTGGCTGGGCCTCGGCCGCCGGCGCCTGACCTTGCGTCGCGCCCCGTATGCGCGAGATTGCATCCGCTCGCGCCTCGGCCGAATCGTCCACCTGTCGATTGCTGCGCCAGTTGTACTTTCTAACCTTGGGTTTCGTAGTCATATAGCTGCTTTGCCTCTTCCAAGGAGTCAAACATGTACAATTGCCCGTCCAGCAGAACGGCGGCCTGCTGAGCGAATTTTTCCAAAACAGTCGGGCTGTGCGACACGATCACCAATGTCGTGGTGCGCAACCTTTCCTTCAGGATCGCCCCTGCTTTTTCGTTGAATTCAACATCTGTAGACGCTGGCATCCCTTCATCGACAAGATACATGTCGAAATCCAGCGCCAGCATCAAAGAAAACGTGAATCGTGACCGCATCCCCGAAGAATAGGTGGACAGCGGCTGTTCGAAATATTCACCCAAACCGCAGAGCCATTTGCAATACGCCTCAACATAGTCCGGGTCCATGCCGTAAATCTTGGCGATGTATCGCGCGTTCTCAAGCGCCGACAACTTGCCGGTTACACCCCCGGTGAAACCCATGGGGAACGAGACCCGGCATTCGCGGCGGATCACACCCTCGTCGGGTTTTTCCAGACCGGCCATCATGTTGATCAGCGTGGTTTTGCCAGTACCATTCGGGGCCAGAACGCCCAGCGACGTGCCCAGTTCGACACGGAACGAGACCCGGTCCAGGATCACCTTGCGGCGCGTCCCGGTCCAGAAGGACTTGCTGACATTGTCGAACTCTAGCATTCGGGGCCTGCTGCTCGTTTCCGTTGTGTCGCCGCGCTTTCAGGCGGTCAGAAAGGATGGTTTTTACCGTTCCATGTTGGCTACATTATGTCGAATTATGAAACAAATGTTCAATGCATTGCTGCCGACCCCTCAAACAACTGATCGGTTGTCGGCAATTCCGCTGCACTTCTAGAAATCTACCGCACCATTATTATGTGGTTTCACACCCGATCCTTGCAAAGCAGCTTTGGGAGGTTTTGCAACAAGATGAAAGATTTAGATGGCGAAATCCGTGCGTGCCGCCTGTGCGCCGCGTCCTTTGCGCAAACCAAAACAGCCCATGAACCCCGCCCGGTGGTTTGGTTTCGGCGCGGAACACCCATCCTGGTCGCGGGGCAGGCACCGGGTGCGCGCGTGCACGAGTCAGGGCGGCCCTTTACAGACCCGTCAGGCGACAGGCTTCGCCAATGGCTTGGGGTCAATGAACCTGTTTTTTATGATCGTGACCTCGTGTCGATTGTGCCCATGGCATTCTGTTTCCCCGGCTATGATGCCCGCGGCGCGGACCTTCCTCCGCCCGCGATATGCGGTAAAACCTGGCATGACAGGGTGATGCAGGAACTGGGGCAGGTGCCGTTGACGGTGTTGGTCGGTAGTCATGCGCATAAATATCATCTGGGTGCGCGGGGGTCGGTGACGGACACCGTTCGGAACTGGCAGGACCATGCGCCGCGGGTCTTTGCCTTGCCTCATCCGTCCTGGCGGAATACGGCATGGGTAAAGAAAAACCCGTGGTTCGAGGCAGAACTGCTGCCGGTTCTGCGCGCGCGGGTCCAAGAGGTGCTGAATGACTGAAACCACAGCGTTGGACACGGCGCATGCCGCGATGCTGGCAGATCCGCAGAACGATGCTGCCCGTCTGCAGTTTTTTGAACGGCTTGCTGATAGTGAGCTGTTCTTGATGCTGACCGAAGAAGCGGTGGGCGAAAACATCTCGCCCGAAGTGTTCGATGTGGCCGACGGGCGCTTTGTGTTGGCTTTCGACCGCGAGGAACGATTGGCGCGGTTTGCCGGGCGGCCCGTGCCTTATGTTGCGCTGTCGGGGCGCGTGTTGTCGGGGATGCTGGCAGGGCAGGGTATCGGGCTGGGCCTGAACCTGGAAACTGCGCCATCATCCATGCTGGTGCCTGCCGAGGCCTTGGGCTGGCTGGCCGAAACGTTGCAGCATGGCCCCAAAGAGGTCGAGGAAAAGCTGGCCGAGTTCATGCCTCCCGCCGGTTTGCCGGACAGCCTGTTGACCGCCCTTGATGCAAAACTGGCAACTGCTGGTGGGCTTGCCAGTGCAGCCTATCTGGTCGCCACGAAATCCGAGGCGGGCGCTCAGGGTCATTTGCTGGGGTTTGTCGGTGCGGTCGAGGGGGCCGAGCCAGCGCTGGCCAAGGCAGCTTCAGAGGCGTTGACGTTTTCGGGGATCGAAGCGGGGGCGATGGATGTCGGGTTCTTTGCCACAGATGACGCCGCTGCCGCGCTGCTGGCGAAGACGGGGCTTCGCTTTGACCTGCCCGAACCGCAGGTTGCAGATCTGGTGCGCGAGGTTCCGGGCAGCAATCCCGCGAAACCGCCAATTCTGAAGTAACGGCCAAAACGCAAACACGCGGCGCACAATGCACCGCGTGTCACTAGGATGGGACTCTGCTATTCCGCAGCAGCTTCCAGTTTGTCCTGCGTACGTGTTTCGAAATCACTGGCGTCGTGACGCTCGTGAAGCTGCGTGTGCGGCTCGCCAAAGGCGCGGTTGACCATACGGCCACGCTGAACCGCAGGCCGTGCG
The DNA here is from genome assembly GCF_056535045.1 of Ruegeria sp. O6. Lineage (NCBI taxonomy): Bacteria > Pseudomonadati > Pseudomonadota > Alphaproteobacteria > Rhodobacterales > Roseobacteraceae > Ruegeria > Ruegeria sp. O6. The sequence goes on from NZ_JBQERM010000006.1 coordinate 94,957, forward strand.
TCAATCGCCTTGGCCCAGCGCACCACGTTCTTGTAGGATTCCGCGTCAAGGAACTCTGCCGCGCTATACAGACGGCCCAGAACCAGTTGACCGTACCACGGCCAGATCGCCATGTCGGCAATCGTATATTCCTCGCCCGCGATATAGGTCTTGTTCGCCAGTTCCCTGTCCAGAACGTCCAGCTGGCGTTTTGCCTCCATCGCAAAGCGGTTGATCGGGTATTCCCACTTTTCGGGCGCGTAGGCGTAGAAATGGCCAAACCCGCCGCCCAGATAAGGGGCGCTGCCCATTTGCCAGAATAGCCAGTTCATGACTTCGGTCCGTTCCGGCCCGGACGCGGGCAGAAACTCTCCAAACTTCTCAGCCAGATGAAACAGGATCGAGGCACTTTCAAACACCCGAACCGGCTTGTCGCCAGAGCGATCCCAAAGGGCCGGAATTTTCGAGTTTGGGTTGGCCTCGACAAACCCTGAACCGAACTGGTCGCCATCGCCGATGTTGATCAGCCAGGCGTTGTATTCAGCACCTTCGTGACCCAATGCCAGCAACTCTTCCAGCATTACCGTGACTTTGACACCGTTGGGCGTGGCAAGGGAATACAACTGCAAAGGGTGACGTCCAACCGGCAAGTCCTTGTCATGGGTTGCTCCGGCAATAGGTCGGTTAATGTTGGCGAACTGTCCGCCACTTTCACTGTCCCATGTCCAGACTGCTGGTGGGGTATACGAAGATTGGTCGCTCATTTCTTGCCTTTCATGCCTTTGTCCGGGCCGCGTTCGATGCAGTCTTACAGGTAGTGTTGCAATCCGCCGAGTCCAACCCAGCTTTTCCGGCATAATTTGTAATAATCCGCGACCAAACTCTCACGTTTGCTCGAGAGGGGTCACAGCGGCGCGAGGAGGGCTACGAACAGAATGGGAATCGCATATTGTTTTGCCAGACCTGCCATCACGGCGTCACCGATACCGCTGGAACGAAAAGGATAAACTACATGAAACGCTTTGCTTTGACCTTTGCTGCGGCCATGGCCCTGGCCGTTCCGGCATTTGCCGGGCCGCAATATATTGACGGCACAGGGTTTGCCGTCTCGGGGTATGATGTTGTCGCCTATCGCAACCTGGATCAGGTACCGGTAGGTCAGCCACAGAACGAAGGCGTGCGTGGCAATGCCAGCATTACTGCCGAATACAATGGTGCAACCTGGGCATTCTCGTCCGAGGAAAACCGCGACAAATTTCTGGAAAACCCGGCCTATTATGCGCCGCAATATGATGGGCACTGCGCCTATGGCGTGTCGCGCGGTGGCAAGGTTCCGGCAAACCCGAACTTGTGGCGGATCGTTGACGACAAGCTGTATCTCAACATCACGGATGTGGTCGTCGGGTTCTTCGAAGAAGACATTCCGGGCAACATCAACCTTGCTGAAGGCAACTGGCCGGGTATCGAGCCGTCTGACGCCTCGACCAGCGTGATCCCGAAATTTACCTCGGAAGGTCCGGTGAAAAACTGACCTGGCCGCAAATGCACAAAGCCCGGCTTAACCAGCCGGGCTTTTTCGTTCAGCCTGCAAGCCAGAATTGATCCCGTATCGCCTGATCCGCGTCAAACCGGATCCTGACGCTCTTGGCACCCGGAAACTTGCTTTCGCGGATAGTATCGGGAATGACAACTTCCCCGGCGCCCGTATCGCTGGATTGAAAGCTCAGGATTTCCGCTGTGGTGTGCCGCGCACTGGTCAGAACGGTCGTTGGCAAAGCCACACGATTTGCGCCCTGATTGACCGGTGTCGTGACAAAGTAAGTCAGGTGCCGCCCATAGCATCCGACCGCGTCGGGAACATGGTCAGCAACATCACTGCCGCATTTGGGTTGAATACCAGTCTGACTGTTCATATGCGACAGCGCCTGCCCGGGATTCAGCATCGCCTCGCATGCGGCAATATCCTCCTGCGGAAGCTCGATGATTCGTTTCTTCAACCGTGCCCGACGTGGTTGTGGCGGGCCAGCAGCGGCACCGCCCTTTGTCGCCAGCCCTTCTTTGCGCAGAAAATCATAGGCTGCCTTGGCGCGTGAAAACCCGGAACTGTCGCCTTCCTTGTGATCAGGATGCGTGTGAAAGGCGATGTGACGCCACGCCTCTCGTATTTCACTGGAATTGGCAGACGGGTTCAGGCCCAGATCTGCCAGGGCATCCGTGCGTGCCCTGACCTTATCGACAGGTTCCATACTCAAAACACTCATTAAAAACTACACACCCCTAGTGTTGCCGAGGGCATGGTTTTGTCAAATTTCACTGTTGATTGAGAGGGAAGCTGACAACAATCGCGATGCGAAGAATCCATTGTTCCGCAAAGGCGTGAATTCACGGATGTAACTGTGATACAGGTCACGCACAAGAAAAGGAAAACGCCCGGACAAGTTAGTAACCCGGGCGAATCATTGGATTTTTCAGTTGTCAGGCGACGTTTTGAAGATCGACCTGCGGCGTGATCCCAAGGGCAAAGCACACATCGCGCGTCAATTCCGGGCGGTTCAGGGTATAGAAATGCAGCTTGTCCACGCCACCTTCGATCAGGTCCGAGCACAACTCGGTGCAGATCGCAGTTGCCAGCAGATCCTCACGCCCGTCGCGCACGGCCTTTTCAAAGGCGTGTTCGACCCAATCGGGAATATGCGTGCCGCAGCTTTTGGCGAACTTGCGCGCACCTGCCCAGTTTTCAATAGGCAGAATGCCCGGCACGATCGGTTTGTCGATACCTGCCTTGGCGCAGGCGTCACGGAAACGGAAGAAGGTTTCGGCCTCGAAGAAGAATTGCGTCAGCGCTTCGTCAGCGCCCGCGTCAAGTTTGGCCTTCAGCCAATCCACGTCTGCTGACATGTCCGCAGCTTCAGGGTGCTTGTCAGGATAAGCCCCGACACGGATGCTGAACATTTCGGTTTCAGCCAGCGCCTCAATCAACTCAATCGAACTGTTAAAGCCTTCGGGGTGCGGTACGAACCGATCATGCCCTTTCGGCGGGTCGCCCCGCAGGGCCACGATGTCCTGCACGCCCGCACGTGCGAATGTGTCGGCGATTTCCAGCGTTTCCTGCCGCGAAGCGTCAACACAGGTCAGATGCGCAGCGACGTTCAGGCCAGAGGATTTATGCAGGGTTGCGACCGCGTCGCGCGTCAGTTCCCGGGTCGTACCGCCTGCACCGTAGGTGACGGAAACAAAACGGGGCTCCAGCGGTGCCAATGTCTGGACCGTATCCCAAAGGCGGAAAGAAGCCTCCAGAGTCTTGGGCGGAAAGAACTCGAATGAAATTTCGGGTTTGGACATGGCTGCCTCACTGGATCAACTGACTATCTTGTGCCATGACGGGCATTGTGAGACAAACTCATATTATTCAACAACAACATGAACGATACTTGAGATGCACATTGAATTCCGGCACCTGCGTACCATCAAGGCGATCCATGAATGCGGTGGGTTGGCACGTGCTGCCGACCAGTTGAACATCACTCAATCCGCATTGAGTCATCAGATCAAAGGGTTGGAGGATCAGGCCGGGGTCGAGCTGTTTCTGCGACGTTCAAAGCCGATGAAGCTGTCAGCCGCCGGTTTGCGCCTGCTGCGGTTGGCCGAACAGATCCTGCCGCAGGTCGAGGCGGCACAGAATGAGTTTTCATCGCTGCGGGACGGGCGTACCGGGCGGATGCATATCGCCATCGAATGCCACGCGTGTTTCGAATGGCTGTTTCCGGTTCTTGAATCCTTCAGGAAATCCTGGGGCGACGTGGATGTCGATATCCGACCCGGTCTGGCCTTCGACGCCCTGCCAGCCTTGCAGAAGGAAGAGGTTGATCTGGTGGTCTCATCCGATCCCGAAGACCTGCCGGGTGTCGAGTTTGTGGAGCTGTTTGACTACAACCCCGTCTTTGTCGCTGCATCAGCCCATCCACTGGCGGAAAAAGCCTATGTCGAGGCTGAGGATTTCCGAGGCCAGACCCTGATCACCTACCCGGTGGAACGCACACGTCTGGATGTGTTCAGCCAATTGTTGATCCCTGCACGGGTCGAACCCGCCTCAATCAGGCAGGTGGAACTGACAGCTGTCATCCTGCTTCTGGTGGCCTCAAACCGAGGCATCTCGGTTCTGCCGGATTGGGTCGTGCGCGAGGTCAAATACAACTCGGACTATGTGACCCGCCCCCTGACCAAAGAGGGGATCACGCGTCGCCTTTATGCAGCGGTCCGATCAGAAGATCTGGACAAGCCCTATGTGCAGGAACTGGTGAAACTGGCCCGCGAAGAGGCGCGCAAGCTGCAATCCCGGTAGAGGCGTTTTCTGCGGGTCTGTTATGCACATCATTCCTCTTGGCAAGGAAGCCTTGCGGCAGTATACGCGCGGTTTGACCGGACAGGAGCCTTTTTACAATGGTTGGCAGTGCAAATCTCAACATCATGATCAAGGCCGCGCGCAAGGCGGGGCGTTCTTTGGTCAAGGACTTTCGTGAAGTCGAGAATCTGCAGGTGTCGATGAAAGGCGCTGGTGACTTTGTGTCTAAGGCCGATATCGCGGCCGAAGCCATCCTGAAGGACGAGTTGCTGGGCGCACGCCCGACCTATGGCTGGCTGGCTGAAGAGGGTGGCTCCATCGACGGAGAAGACCCGACCCGCCGCTGGATCGTTGACCCGTTGGACGGCACCACCAATTTTCTGCATGGCCTGCCGCACTGGGCGATTTCCATCGCGCTGGAGCACAAAGGCAAGATCGTAGCCGGCGTGATCTATGACGCCGCCAAGGATGAGATATTCTTTGCCGAAAAAGGCGAGGGCGCGTGGATGAACGACACCCGAATTCGAGTGTCGGGGCGTCACCGCATGATAGAATCGATCTTTGCAACCGGCCTGCCCTTTGGGGGTCGTTCTGACCTGCCTGCAACCCTGCAGGATTTGGCGCGTCTGATGCCCGCTTGCGCCGGTGTGCGCCGTTGGGGTGCTGCGGCGCTTGACATGGCATATGTGGCTGCGGGCCGGTACGAAGGCTTCTGGGAACGCCGCCTGAACGCGTGGGATGTCGCCGCCGGTATCATCATCGTGAAAGAGGCGGGCGGCTTCGTCCAGGCCCTGAACCCCGAGGGTAACGCGCTGGAAGATGGTGAAGTGATCTGTTCGAATGAACCGATCTTTGATCAATTCGCCAAAGTCATCCGGGGCTGATCGCCCCTTAGCCCAGCTTTATCGACGCGGAACGCGCGGTATACGAGACTGCGACAGCTTGTACTTTGTCTCTGGGTGGGGCGGGTGCCCGTGCGTGCGGTTCCAGAATTGCACTCCACCGCGCCGCAGCCACAATGGTACGCATAGGATCAACCCCACGGCAAACCCGCCGGTATGGGCCCAGTAGGCGATACCGCCTTCGTCCGGGTTGCTGGTGACGCTGCCAAAGAACTGTATCGCTAGCCATACGCCCAGCATGATGAAGGCGGGGATGGTAAAGACCCTGAAATAGACAACCAGGATCAGCAGAATATCGACACGCGCCTTGGGAAACAGCAGCAGGTATCCCCCCATGACACCCGCAATCGCGCCCGAGGCGCCGACGGTAGGCACCTGAGAGTCCGGCCCTGTAACCACATGGATCAGACCTGCGCCGATACCTGCGACCAGGTAGAACAGCAAAAAGGGTAGATGGCCCATTTCGTCTTCCAGATTGTCGCCGAATATCCACAAGAACAGCATGTTCCCGGCCAGATGCATCCATCCCCCATGCAGGAACATGGACGTCACAAGGGTTTCCAGACCAACCCCGTCGCTGACCCGCGCCGGGATGATGGCATAGTCGAAGAACAGCCGGTTGATAAGTGGCGCATCATTCATGATCCCCACATAGCTGAGGAAGATCAGGATGTTGGCCGCCAATAAGACGTAGACAACATAAGGCGTGCGCCCCGAGGGGTTATGGTCACGTATCGGAAACATGAGGTGACGCTGGGCTTTTGCGCGCCCAGCGTCAAGGCAAGCTTATGCCGCACCTCCCAACAACGCAGCGTTTCCGCCAGCTGCGGTCGTATCGACACACACATGGCGCTCACCCAACACGCGCGCGCGGTCGGGTCTGCCGGGAATCAGGGGCAGAATGGGGCCGTCCCGGCGGGCCAGATGCTGTTCGATCTGGTGCGCGGTTTCAGCGTCGCCCCACCAAAGGACACCAGAGATATCGGTCAGGTTCTCCAACCGATGAAGGTCAAGCATTCCGGTTGCCTGAATGGCCGTTCCACCCAGCGCCTGTACGGCGTCAGCCTGCGCGCGCGCTGCTGCTTCCCCCGGCCCCATGCACAGAAGAGGCGCGCGGGGATATTCGCTTAGCCGGTTCGATTCTCCGGTTGGGCCGGGCAGAGAACGGGTTTGGATTGGGGCAGGCTGGCCTTGAGGGGCAGGTAGGTCTGCTAAGTTTTTCCAATTCTCATCTGTGGTTTGTCGATCCGGTGCACAGAACCTGGCCATGTAATTCGGGCCGCCCGCCTTCGGGCCGGTGCCTGACAGCCCTTCACCGCCAAAAGGTTGGGAGCCAACGATGGCACCGATCTGATTGCGGTTTACATAGATGTTTCCGGCATGGATTGCTTCGGTCACATGCTGCACCCGGTCGTCGATCCGGGTTTGCAGGCCAAAGGTCAGCCCGTATCCGGTGGCGTTGATATCCGCGATGACCTTGTCGATCTCCTGCGCTTTGAACCTTGCCACGTGCAATACGGGGCCAAATATTTCGCGCTCCAGCGCGGCAATGCCCGAGATTTCGATCAACGTGGGGGCAACAAAGATACCTTCGGGTGGTAGCGGCAGCTCTTTCAGAACGCGCCCTTCGGCCCGTGCCGTGGCGACGTGATCAGCGATGACCTGCCGGGCCTGCGCGTCGATCACCGGGCCGCAATCGGTAGAGATCAGCCAGGGGTCCCCGATGCGCAGGGCATCCATTGCCCCTTTGAGCATGGTCAGCACGTCATCTGCGATATCCTGTTGCAGGTACAGGCATCGCAGTGCCGAACACCGCTGACCCGCGGACTGAAAAGCGCTTTCAATGATCGATTGCACGGCCTGTTCGGGAAGTGCGGTGCTGTCGACGATCATAGCGTTCAGGCCGCCAGTTTCTGCGATCAGCGGCGTGCCGGGGCGCATGGCCCCAGCCATTGCCGACCGGATTCTGAGAGCGGTCGTTGTCGAGCCGGTGAAGGCCACGCCAGAAACGCGCGCATCCGATGTCAGCGCCGCGCCCACGGTCGGACCACCCGGCAGCAATTGCAGCGCGTCGCGCGGCACACCGGCCTCATGCAGCAATTGAACGGCGCGGTGTGCGATCAGGGGTGTTTGCGGCGCAGGCTTGGCCAAAACGGCGTTCCCGGTCGCCAAAGCTGCCGATATCTGCCCTGAGAAAATCGCCAGCGGGAAGTTCCAAGGGCTGATGCAGGTGAATACGCCAGCGGGCTCGGCATCAGGTATGTTGGCGGCGTAGTAGCGCAGGAAATCCACCGCCTCACGCAGTTCCGCCACGGCGTCAGGCAGCGATTTGCCAGCCTCGCGCGCCAGCAGGGCGAACAACTCGCCGTAATGCGATTCATAAAGATCGGCAGCAGAGTTCAGGATGCGGGCACGTTCGGCTGCCGGGGCCTGCCACGGCTTTGCCGAAGCCAGCGCCAGTTCAACATCCGCGTCACTTGCCGAGGCGACCGCACCTGGTTTGTCGGCAGGATTTGCCGGGTTGACTACCGGCTCATCCGCCCGGGGTTTTGCAGCGTCAGCCAGCAAGGGCTGTGCATACCAGTGATATGCACGGAACTGGTCCCGCGCTGCATCAACCTTGTCCAGCGTCGGAGTGTGGTGAAGATCGAATCCCATGGAATTGGGGCGATCCGGCTGGAACAGTTCGGGGCCGGTGGGCAAAGGGGGTGGGGGCGTTTGAACAGTAACAAACGGATCTGCGGCAACCACTTCCGGCGGGACGTTTTCGTCGACAATCTGGTTGACGAAGGATGAGTTTGCCCCGTTTTCCAGCAGACGCCGCACAAGGTAGGCCAGCAAGTCACGATGCGCACCAACCGGTGCGTAGATGCGACAGCGCGTTTTCTGCCTGTTCATCACAAGCTGATGCAATGTCTCGCCCATGCCATGCAGGCGCTGGAACTCAAAAGGCTGACCTTCGGCCATGTGCAGGATGGCGCTGACTGTATGGGCGTTGTGGGTGGCGAATTGCGGATAGATCCGGTTTGTCATGCCCAGCAATTTGCGCGCATTGGCGATATAGGACACGTCCGTGACCGCCTTGTGCGTGAAGACGGGAAAGCCATCCACGCCTTCGACCTGCGCGCGTTTGATCTCGGTGTCCCAATAGGCGCCTTTGACCAGACGCACCATCAGCTTGCGATCGTGGCGTTCAGCCATGTCATAGAGCGTGTCCAGAACCAGCGAAGCGCGTGGCCCATAGGCCTGAACCACGATGCCAAACCCCTCCCAGCCGGCCAGAGCCGGATCGGACATCACCGCCTCAATCACCTGCAATGACAAAGACAGGCGATCCGCCTCTTCGGCGTCGACGTTTAGCCCCATGCCAGCGGCCTTAGCCAAAAGGGCCAGCGCCCGCAGGCGTGGAACCAGTTCATCCATCACCCGCTTTTCTTGTGCCAGTTCATAGCGGGGGTGCAGGGCCGACAACTTGACCGAAATGCCGGGGTTGGCGCGGATATCATCATGGGTGCAGGCTTCGGCGATGGCCGAGATGGCGCGTGAATACGACAGGTGATAACGCGCGGCGTCCGCCTCGGTTCGCGCGGCCTCTCCCAGCATGTCGTAAGAGTAGGTATATCCCTTGCTTTCCATCCCGCGCGCGCGTTCCATCGCAGCGTGAATGGATTCACCCAACACGAATTGCCGCCCCATTTCCTTCATCGCCCGCGACACGGCGGTACGGATCACGGGTTCCCCCAATCGCTTGATGGCCCCGCGCAGGGCGCCAACAGGCGAGGTCTTGCCTTCGTCCAGAACCTTGCCCGTCAGCATCAGTGCCCAGGTTGAGGCGTTCACCAAGGATGAAGACGAGTGCCCAAGATGCTTACCCCAATCCGAAGGGGCGATTTTGTCTTCAATCAACGCGTCAATCGTGTCGGCATCCGGCACGCGCAACAGCGCCTCGGCCAGGCACATCAGGGCGACGCCTTCGTCGGTGGACAGGCCGTATTCGGCCAAAAACACCTCCATCAACCTCGGAGACGTGCTGGATCGGATGTCGCGCACAAGCTGCGCGGCAGCGGCGCTGATGGCGCCGCGGTCCGTGGCGCTCAGGCTGGCCTGAGAGATCAGGGTTTCAAGGATCGCCGACTGGTCAGCATAGGTTGAGGTGTCGATTAATGTACGCAGGGTATGAGACATGGGTCCTCCGGTCTTTGTGCCAATATAACTGCGAAAACTCAGGACAATCGCCTGAGTTTACGGTAATTGAAGGCGGAATACCTGAAATTTCGCCAGAAGGCAGCGCAAATGAACTTTCCCGACCTGGACCGGTTTGACCGGTCGATTCTGAGAATTCTGGCCGAGGATGGGCGCATTTCGGTCGCCGATCTTGCACGCGAAATCGGTCTGTCGAAATCACCGACACAGGCGCGCCTGAAACGGCTTGAAGCAAGCGGGGTGATCAAGGGATACCGGGCGATGCTGGATCCGATCAGACTGGGGCTGGACCACGTTGCCTTTGTCGAGGTGCGTCTGACCGATACCCGCGAAAAGGCACTGGCCGAGTTCAACGCGGCTGTCCGAAAAACTGCCGAGGTCGAGCAAGCCCATATGATCGCTTCGAATTTCGACTATTTGTTGAAGGTCCGCACAGCCACCATGTCAGAGTATCGTCGTGTTCTGGCCGAAAAGATTTCATCCTTGCCGCATGTCGCCAGCACCTCGACCTTTGTGGCGATGGAGGCGGTTAAGGAAACCGGCAGTTTGGGTGGGTTCGAGCATCAGGCTTGACGGATCGGGATTACGAGCCATCCTTGGTACATGATACACGCTTTCCTCGCCGCTCTTGCTGTTGTTGCCTTGTCCTGCGCGGCGCACGCCCAGTCCTGCCCTGATTCTCCGGATCATTCAGAAGGTGTGGATGCGCTAATCAATCAGGTTCAGAAGGCAGAATCGCAAAGTGATGCGCGCGCTATTTCCAACCAGATGTGGGAGCTTTGGACCGATGCGCCAGATGCGCGTGCACAAGGCTTGCTGGACCGAGGAATGGCGCGGCGGGAGGCCTGGGATTTACCGGGCGCGTTGGACGAGCTTGACCAGCTTGTCGAATACTGCCCGAACTACGCCGAAGGCTACAATCAGCGTGCGTTTGTGAACTATCTTCGACAAGACTTCGCTGCTGCCTTGCAGGATCTGAATGTCACGATCGAGTTGTCGCCGAACCATATAGGTGCGCTGAGCGGGCGCGCCTTGTCACTGTTGGGTCTGAAGCGCCTTGACGACGCGCGCGCGGCACTTGCCGAAGCGCTAGAACTTAACCCATGGCTGTCAGAGCGGGCATTGTTGGAACCCGGCGGTCTTTTGGAACCGCCCGGTCAAGATATCTGACGCCGGGTTTTCGAAAGAACCGCAATGGGAAACCGAACCTATTTGCAAGCAAACTGGTCGTGTTGGACCCACCCGAGTTGTTCACTGGCTATCCAATGGCATGACTTCTGGCTGATGGGCGCGTCTATCGAACGCTGAGCATCATTGGCGAATACACCAACGAGGGGCTGATGATCCGTGTCGATCGCAAGTTCAACTCAACCGATGCGCTGAATGCATTGGCTGACCTGTTCATCCTCCGCGGCCCGCCGGAATACATAAGATCCGACAATGGGCCGGGATTTGTCGCCCAGAAGCTGCGAGGGTGGATCACAGCTGTCGGGGCGAAGACGGCTTAAATCGAGCCGGGATCACCCTAGGAGAACGGCCATTGCATAAGCTTCAACGCCCGGTTCCGGGATGAGCTGCTCAACGGTGAAATCTTCTACAGCCTAAGGAAGGCGCAAATCCTGATTGAGCAATGTCGTGTCCACTATCACTCCGTCAGGCCGCACAGCGCGTTGGGCTACCGCCGGCCTGCGCCCGAAATAATCGTCCCAATAGACCAGAGGCCCACGGTGCAGTAACAAACAAACCGGACCACCCGATAGGGGCACGCCGCCGAAGGCGCTGAAGGCGGCTATGCTGACCCTTTTTGAATATCCTGCCGAACACAATGTGGGCCACTTGTACAAAGCCAAACCCGATTTGGCGGCGCATTACAAATCCTGTGATCCGACCAACTCTTTCAATCCGGGGGTCGGGAAGATGTCCAAGGCGTGAACCTACCGGTGACAATGTCAGATGGGACTTGGGCGCATGTGATAGGCATCCAGCAGAGCTTTGCCGTTTTCATAGAACGCAGTTTCGCCAACCAGTTCTGTTACACCGTAGCGATCCAACTCGGCTTTCACGTCTGGCTCGACCAGCGTGAAAACCAGCCGTATCCCCTTGGATTGCAGGAAATTGGCGATACTGCGCAACGTGAACCCGGCTGTGAAATCGACAACGTCAATTGCCGAGGCGTCGATGCAGAACCATGTCAGTTTTCCGTCTGCGTTCTGAACGATTGTTGTGACTTCCTCGGTGAATATCTGCATGTTCGCGTAGTACATGCCGTGGGAAAACCGGTAGATTACCAGACCGGGCTCGAATTGGTTTGGTGCTTCCAATCCCTTTGAACGCCAGCCACCGGACTCGGTACGCAATACTACCGAATTCTTTGGGTGGTATCCCCGGCGTGTGTGGTCGACCAAAGACAGGACCATGGCAAAAATGACGCCTTGCTCGACACCAACCAGAACAACCACGGTGGCGGTTGCCGTGGCAACCCAGAACTCGGACCGGGCCTGCCTGTAAATTGTTGCCATTCCGTGCAGGTCGATCAGCTTGAGACCGATCAGGAAAACGATGGCCGAAAGTGCTGCTGTGGGAAGATAGGCTAAAGGCTTGGTCAGAAACAGGATAACCAACAGGACTATTACCACTGTTGTCAGTTGCGCCACCTGGCTGCGCCCTCCGGCGCTGGCGACCATCTCGGTCTTTGTGGGGCTGCCATTGACCACGAATGTCCCCGTGAATGCGGCTCCGAAGTTCGCAAGACCCAGTCCGATCAGGTCCGTGTTTTCGTTGAAAGTCTCATCATATCTCGAGGCGTATGCCCGTGATGTTGCGGCGCTTTGTGCCAGAATAACAACGAAGATAGACAAGGCCGTGGGGAGCAATTGTTTGAACAAGGTCCAGCTCCACTGCACGTCCGGGATCGAGAACGAGGGCAAACCGCCGACAACCTCTCCCAACACCGAGATTCCGGAAATGTTGAATGAAAAGGCCCAACTGCACAGGATCACCCCGACAATGGCAACCAATGGCCCCGGGATTTTGCGCGACAGTCTTGTGCATCCCAGGACAATGCCTAACACGGCTGATGAGACGATCACGGTTGGCCAGTTGACGTTGGATATGTTGAAGTAAACGTCCTTCAACCTTGCAAGTGTTCCGTGCCCAGCGGATTCGATGCCCAACAATCCGGGGATTTGACCCGTTGCAACCTGAATGCCCACGCCGGTCAGAAAGCCGACCAATACCGTTCTGGACAGAAAATCAGCCAGAAACCCCAGCCCGATGACACGCGCGGCAATCAAAAGCATGGCAGCCATAAGCGCCAGCAAGGACGCCAGTGCCAGATACTCAGACGTTCCGGACATCGCCAAGCCCGCCAGTCCCGAGGCGGTGATGGCTGCTGTCGCCGAATCGGCACCGACAACAAGGTGTCGGGACGATCCGAACAGCGCAAACAGAGCCATGGGAATCAGGATCGTATACAGCCCGGACATGACCGGAGTGCCGGCGATTTTGGTGTAACCCATGACTTCGGGGATCGCGAGGCAGGCAAAACTCAGACCAGCCAGCATTTCCGCCGGAAGGCGCGCGCGGTCAACAGGCAGAATGCCCTGCAGGATTTGCAGACGCGCCGCTCTCTGATTTCTGTCCTGTTTTTTCATGGGTTACCCTATACCCATTCAACCAGCGAACCGAATGTTCGAACCGTCGGGCTATCTTACAGGCAAATTATCACAGGTAAATTGTGTGGTCTGACGTGCCTCTTTTTCCAGTTTTTCAGTTATTTTCGCCGAACTACGGGAATCCCCCAATTTCGCAAACTGCCGATCAGGGGTAAACATGACCTACCGTACTTACCACACACAAACACGGTATTTACTTTCCCCGATGAGGGGCTGGTCACACCCCCTCGGCCGGCCCCTCTTAACTTTTTGGGGTTTGCGAAAGCCCAAGTCATTCGTTTTATGACTCGTGTCGAGTGAACTTACTTAGTTTTGGATCAATTTGGTCACGAGTGTCGGCAGTGTTTCGGACGCACTGTAAGCAACGGTGTGCGGTATATTGGCCACCGGGGTTTTGCGGTACCCTTCCGTGAACAGCAGAAACGGTATCCTGGCGTTTACAGCTGTTTCTGCGTCGACCTCGCTGTCACCCACATACAAGCGTGTGCCCGAGGTCCCAAGTGCTTTGAAGCTTTCCAGCAGGTGGCCCGGATCCGGTTTGCGAATTGGCAATGTATCACCGCCGAAAACAACGTCGAAGAACCGGGATAAGTTGAGCGCCTCCAGCACGTGACGTGCGGGTGCTTCGGGTTTGTTGGTGCAGATACCAAGAACGCAACCCATCTGTTTCAGTGTTTCCAGGGCCTCCAGAACCCCGGGATAAGGCACTGTCGTTGCACTGACCGCCGCATTGTAATGCTTCAGTGTCTGTTGGGTCAGTTCCGCGTGGCGATCCATGGGCAAATCACAGTGTCGCATCAAACGCTCGACCAGTTTGGGAAGGCCATTGCCAACAAACCCTCTGATCACATCAACGGGCACAGGATCGTGACCCAGACCGTTCAGCGTTTTATTGGCCGCTGCTGCCAGGTCCCCGACGCTGTCGACCAACGTTCCATCCAGATCAAAAACAACTGCTGCGGTCACGTTTTGCTTGCCTTTCAATACCCGCCCCAAGTCTTAACCCGTCGTTTTCAGGGGCGCAATCGGCTCAATGACGCCTGATTTGAAACAGCGCTTGACATTCCTTACTAAAATAATCAGATTTAATGACAGGAACGGAAAGCCAACCCTCTCGGGTCAGCCAGATAAAACGAAACGCAACAGGTATGGCACCATGCCGACTCGCTCTGGAGATGCCCCGATGAACGTACAGAACCCGACCCCAACCCAAGGTTATGCTGTCTCGATGCTGCCTGCGCACAAGGCCGAGGATTTGACCAAAGGTGGCCACCTGGCCCATATCGAGTTGGGTGACCAATTGTATACCCTGCGCATCACCCGTGCAGGTAAACTGATCCTGACGAAATGAGCGCGCATTCATTGCGCGGCGGTGCCGCGGTCGGCCGTCTGGCGGATCTTGATCCAGTCGAAGCGGGTGCGGTGATGTATCTGCGGATGTGGAGCCAGGGTGAAAGCGGTCGCGCTGATATCGCGAGCGATTTTTGCATAGCGCTGGGATCAGATTATGGGCGTGCCGCCATGCTGACGCTGGATCGTCTGTGTTCGCTTTGCGCAACGCATTGTCGACGCCCGCTAATCAGGCACGGTCTGGGGTGTGCATTTCTGGGCGCGGATGAGAATTGTTTTGCCCAAATGGTTGCCGCCGCATCCGAAGGGGCACGCGAAGACGCGATGATGATGGCGTCACTGATCGTGCGCCCGGATTTTGCGCCTGCTCTGGCATCCCTGTCGGAGGAACTGGGCCTGACGCTCCGGCGTATGACGACGGGAAATGCGATTCCGACGACAGGCCACGATACCCGCACTGCCGTTTTGCATTGACTGTGCTTGCAGGACGGTCAAACCCCGGCAAAGCGCCGGGGTCAATCCTTCAGCAGCACCCGCATCCCGCGTGGTGATGGTCGTGACCGCAAACCGGAGCAGGAGAGAAGTCACCGACCTCGGACAGCACGTCCCTTAGCGCCCACAGGATCATGTCCACATCCTCGGCCTCAATCGTCAGCGGTGGGCGGATTTTCAGGATGTTGTCCTTTGGTCCCTCACTGCCGATCAGAATTCGGTGATCACGCATCCGATTTTTGACATAGCTGCAAATCTCGGTTCCTTCGGTTCCGTCGGGATTGATCAGCTCAACACCCAGAAACAGTCCCATGCCCCGTACGTCGCCAACGCAACCAAAGTCGGCTTCGATCTGGCGCAGCCCCGCCATCAGGCGCTCACCCATCTGACGCGCATTGTCCTGCAGGCCTTCGTCATCGACGATGTCCAATACTTCCTTGCCGATCCGGCAAGACAGCGTTGATCCGCCAAAGGTCGAGAAGAATTCGATCCCGTTGTTAAAGCTGTTGGCAATCGCCCGCGTCGTTACCAATACGCCAAGAGGGTGCCCGTTACCAATGGGTTTACCCATCACCACGATATCAGGAAGCGCGCCCTGATGTTCAAATCCAAAGTAATACTCACCCAGGCGACCCAGACCGGTCTGTACCTCATCTGCAATGCAGACACCCCCGGCGGCGCGGATTTTTTCATAAACCGCAGGCAGGTAGCCCTTGGGCGGAATAATCTGTCCACCGACAGATGGGAAAGTTTCGGCGATGAACCCGGCTAGACCTTGACCCCGGTCCTGCAAGGCAGCAATGGCCGGGTCCACAAGATCAGCAAATTTCTGCGCCCGATCCGCATCGTCACGCTTGAACGAGCCGCGATAGTCGTCCGCAACCTCGACCAGTTCGACCCAATCGGCTTTCCCGATGCCACCCGGTTTGTTGAACTTGTAGGCCGATATCGCCACAGCCGCATTCGTATTGCCGTGATAGCCATGGTCTGGCGTCACGATCCCCTTGGCGCCGGTATGGGCACGGGCAAGCCGCAGGGCCAGTTCGTTCGCTTCAGTTCCGGAATTGACGAAGAAGCAGACCTCGAAGTGATCGGGCAGTTTGGACAGGATCTTGTCAGCAAAAGTTGTCTGTGCCGGATGCAGGTAGCGGGTATTCGAGTTCATCCGCTTCAACTGATCCGCCGCTACAGCTTGAATGCGGGGATGCGCATGACCCACATGAGGGACGTTGTTATAGGCGTCCAGATAGGGGCGGCCCCATTCGTCAAACAGGTGATGTTTCCACCCGCGTACGAGCATGACAGGGTCATCATAAGTCAGCGACAGGTTGCCGCCAAAGTGATCGCGGCGACCCTGCAGGATCGCCTGTTTGTCTGTGGGTTGGTAGAAAACCTTGTCATTCGGCAGGTTCAGTAAGGCCGCCGGGTTCGGGCAGACTGCGTGCCACAACTCCATCTCATCCGGATCGCCGACACCGGGCCAATCCGCCTCCATGCCATTGGTTGTCAGCGCCAGCTGGAAATGCACATGCGGTGCCCATCCGCCATTCTGGCTGGCGTCGCCCAACCGGGCGAACGCCGCCCCCTGTGCCACCGGATCGCCGGGTTTCAACCGGTCACAGCATTCCGGGTCCAGATGACCATAGAGCGTGTAGAACGGATCGCCATCCGGCGTTCCATGGTGCAGGATTATCACCGCACCGTAATCGAGGTGATGATCTCGGTTCTCGACCACTTCGACCCGCCCGCTCATTGGTGCGTGCAGCACCGTCCCTGCGGGTGCAAACACATCCACCGCCAGATGCACTGTTCGCCGGTCCGAGGCTTTCCATGGCCCTTTGCGAAATCCTGGCTCGGCATAAATCAGGCGGGGTTCGTTGTAATAGCCCAGCCACAGCCCTTCGCCGTATTCTTCACCAACATGTGCGGCCTCGGCCAATGGCATGTGGAAAGGGTTCTGGGGCCACACACAATTTTCAACCGACAACGACCCCATAGGAACATCGCTTAGGTCCTGACCGAACAGTTGGGAAAACCGGCCGCGATGTTCTTGCAGATACGCATGGATGCGTTCTGCGCCGTCCACGACCGGCAGCCCGCACGCTGCACGAAGACGCGCAGACATCAGTCCGCCGTTGACGGATGCATTCTCAAGAAACCGCCACGCAGGTGCCTGCGAGATTGTCACATATGGATCGTCCGGGTTTTCGACCGCCATCAGGGTCGAGTTGAGGACAGATACTGCCAGTCGCATCCACAGCAGAGGCCAGATCAGGTCGATCTCCTCGGCTTGCAGTCGGTTTGCGGCATGGTACCCCCGTATGAGAGCAGTTAATGCCCGCTCGGGTCTGGCATGATCTAGCACCACATAGGCCCCGGCGATTGCAAGGTCACAGACGCGCGGTGCTGCACACATGTCACCCAGATCAATCAGGCCGGAAACCCGCCTCCGCTCGCCCAATTCGCCTTCAACCAGAACGTTATAATCATTGGCGTCGTTGTGAATGGCCTGTTTCGGCAGGCCCTCAAGCCTATCCGTGATCGCCGTGAATTCGTTGCAGATATCCCGAAGCAACGCCCGACGCGCGGGATCGCTGATGGCGCCCAGCTTGTCATTGATCCAACTCGCTTGCGTCAGGTCCCATTTGAAATCTGGGCGGTGCAAAGCTTCATGCTGAAACCCCTCCAGCGCGCGATCTGTTGCGCCCAGAACACGACCCAATTTCAGGATCAGTTCTTCGGATTTCGGCTTCGCTTGTGCATAGCAGCGCCCGGGCAAGCGTTCCTGCAACCACACCAGCCGCGATTTCCCTTCGGAATCGGAAATTTCCGGCAACATTGCGCCGTTCAACGCCGGGAACACCTTGGGAAACGGCAACCCCGGTGCTTCCGAGGCGATATGCGCAAGCGCTTCGATTTGAAGATCTACCAGGCCCGCGTCACACCCCGCGCGCATGACTTTCAGCACATAGTCCTGGCCATTTCTGGCCTGCGCCAGAAAGTTTAGGTCATACTCGCCATCCAGCCGGGTCAACCGTGCGTCCAGCCCCCAGTGTTGGCGCAGCGCGTCTGCCCAGAAGTTCACCAAATCGCTCATTTCTTTCTCCGTCCCGCTCATCCGGGATCCTCTTCATCTGGCCGGAAATATCCTCGGGGGTGAATTGGCCCAAAGGGACAAGAGGGGGCAGACAGCCCCCTGGCCCCTCAATCCAAGGCACGCAAACGTTTGAACAGCGATGACGTATCCCATCGTCCGCCGCCCAGTTTCTGCACGTCCTTGTAGAACTGATCGACCAGAGCGGTCACCGGCAGAGACGCACCGGTTTCATTGGCCGTATCCAGACAAATCCCCAGATCCTTGCGCATCCAGTCAACAGCAAAGCCATGTTCGAACTGATCATCCAGCATGGTTTCATATCGGTTTGCCATCTGCCAGCTGCCCGCCGCACCCTGGCTGATCACCTCAACAACGGCCTTTCCGTCCAAGCCCGCTTTTTCGGCAAAGTGCAATGCTTCACTGAGACCCTGAACCAGTCCGGCAATCGCGATCTGGTTGCACATCTTGGTCATCTGGCCCGCGCCGCTGGCTCCGAGTCGACGGCAGATTTTGGAATAGACGTTCATCACCGGTTCAGCCGCATCATAAGCTGCCTGATCGCCGCCACACATAATTGAGAGAACGCCGTTTTCAGCGCCCGCCTGACCGCCCGAAACGGGGGCATCCACAAAAGCGATACCCTCAGATTGGCCAGCCGCATAAAGTTCGCGCGTGACCTTTGCCGAAACTGTCGTGTGGTCGACAAAAATGGCCCCGTCGGACATGCCCTGAAACGCGCCGCCCTCTCCGGTGCAAACCGCGCGAAGGTCGTCGTCATTACCGACGCAGGCCATGACAAACTCAGCACCCGTGACGGCGTCTTCCGGAGTGGTCGCCATCGCGCCGCCATGCTGCGCGACCCAGGCCTCGGCCTTGGTAGTCGTACGGTTGTAAACGGTGACGTCATGGCCTGCGGCATGCAGATGTCCGGCCATGGGATAGCCCATGACACCAAGGCCAAGGAACGCGACTTTTGCCATTTTGTGATCCTCTCCGCTGTTCGGTCGGCTTCAGCGAAACAGGCCTGACCGAAATCTCTGGCGAAGACAAAGCAAAGCTGCGCCCAAAGGGCAACCCCAAGTCAGCCTTTCCCACCCAGATCTCGTAGGATTGGGCAATCGGGCCGGTCGTCCCCGGCGCAGGCGTCGATCAAGTGACTTAGCGTATCGCGCATGGCGTTCAGGTCTGCGATCTTGGTTTCGATCTGAACAAGATGGTCGCGTGCAACCTGTTTCACGTCGGCACTGGCACGGGTCTCATCTTCGTAGAGTGCCAGCAGGGTCCGGCAATCCTCGATGGTGAACCCAAGCGCCCGGGCGCGACCCAGAAAGTTCAGCTTATGCACGTCCTGGTCGCGAAACCGGCGATAGCCATTGTCGTCGCGCATTGGTTTGATCAGGTTAATGTCCTCATAATACCGGATCGTCTTGGCGGGCAGGCCAGTGCGGGCGGAAACATCTCCGATGTTCATGCGTGCACCTCTTTGGTGGCCGTACCTGATGTTTCCGGCAGGCTGGCGCGAATGCGGCGCAGGCGCAGCGCATTCGAGACCACAAAAACGCTCGACAGTGCCATTGCACCAGCCGCCAGTGCAGGGGATAGCAGATAGCCGCCAAACGGGTACAGCGCACCGGCAGCCACCGGTATCAGAAGGACATTGTATCCGAAGGCCCAGCCCAAATTCTGGCGAATATTCTTCATTGTCCGGCGGCTGATCTCGGTCGCATTCGCGACGCCCCGCAAATCACCGGACATGAGGACAACGTCGGCTGTTTCGATGGCCACATCCGTGCCGGTACCGATGGCGATGCCGATATCAGCCGCCGCAAGAGCGGGGGCATCGTTGATCCCGTCACCGACAAAGGCCAGCACTCCGAACCGGTCCCGCAAAGCCGTTATTGCATCTACCTTGCCATCAGGCAGTACCTCGGCAGTGACATGATCAATCCCCAGCCGGTCGGCCAGAGCCTGCGCCGTGCGCGCGTTGTCACCGGTGATCATGGCCACGGTTAGCCCCATTTGGTGCAACCGGTCCAGCGCCTCCACTGTGCCGGGCTTGATCGGGTCAGAAACGGACAAAGTGGCCGCCGCCTGCCCATCCAGAGCCACGAACAGAGGAGTTGCCCCTTGAGCGGCACGGGTTTCGGCCTCATCCGTCAGAGCTCCAAGGGTGATCCCACTCTGCTGCATCAACCGGTGCGACCCGATTAACACGTCGCGGCCTTCGACCAACCCTTGCAGGCCAAGCCCGGTAAGCGAACGGACATCCGATGCCTCTGGCAGTGTCGCGGGCCCCGCTCGGGTGATGGCGGAAGCGATCGGGTGTTCCGACCTTGCCTCAAGGGCTGCGGTCAGCCGTAGAACCTCCTCCCGGTCAAACCCCTTAGCCGTTGTCACGCTGTCCAGTTCGGGGCGCCCCAGCGTCAGGGTTCCGGTCTTGTCCAACGCGACGACGCGCGCCTGCTGAAGCTGTTGCAACGCATCCCCCTTGCGGAACAAAACGCCCATTTCTGCCGCACGCCCGGTGCCCACCATGATCGAGGTTGGGGTCGCCAACCCCATTGCGCAGGGGCAGGCGATGATCAGAACTGAAACACCTGCGACAAGCGCAAGGGGAAGGGCCGGGCTGGGGCCGAAGATCAGCCAGAGCGCGACGGTGATCACCGCAACAGCGATGACCGCAGGAACAAAGCGATAGGTAATCCGATCCACCAACCCCTGAATAGGCAGTTTCGCGCCCTGCGCCTGCTGCACCATACGAATGATCTGTGCCAGAGCCGTGTCGCCACCGACCCGGGTGGCGCTTACCCGTAGAGCGCCGGTGCCATTCACGGTGCCGCCGACAACAGGCGCTCCCACCGACTTGCCAACAGGCACAGGCTCGCCGGTGATCATGCTCTCATCAACGTAAGAGGTGCCTTCAAGCACTTCGGCATCCACCGGTACACGCTCGCCGGGGCGGATGTGCAGGATATCTCCGACAACGATTTCGGCGATTGGCCGGTCCTGTATCTGTCCGTCTAGTTCGACCCGTGCGGTTTTTGGTTGCAAACCCACCAGTTTTCGGATCGCAGCCCCTGTTTTGCCTTTGGCGCGTGCCTCCATCAACCGGCCGAGAAGGATCAGAACCACGATCACCGCGGCCGCTTCGAAATAGACATTGGCCGTACCCTGCGGCAGCAGGTCGGGCGCGAAAGTGGCCGTGACCGAATACAGATAAGCCGCGCCGGTCCCAAGTGCTACCAACGCGTTCATGTCCGGCGTGCCCTGCATCAGCGACGGGATACCTTTGCGGTAAAACACACGGCCCGGTCCGATCAGCAGAGCCGAGGTCAGGGCAAATTGAATCAAATGGCTCGTCTGCGTTCCAATGGTCGCCTGTATCCAATGGTGGAAGACGGGGATCATGTGCCCGCCCATCTCAAGAATGAATACGGGCAGGGCTAGTGCCGCTGCCAGTATTGTGGAACGGACCAGCCGCTGAATTTCATCGTCTTCCCGGCTTTCTGGTTCCGCAACGCCTTGGATACGCGCGGGGTATCCAATTCCGGTAACAACCTGAGCCAGCGCCTCGGGCGTAGTTGCAGCTGTGGCGTAAGTCACCGTAGCTGTCCGAGTTGCCAGATTGACCTGCGCTTCGATCACGCCAGCGGTGGAAGCCAACGCGCGCTCGATCTTGCCAACGCAGGATGCGCAGTTCATGCCCTCGATGCTCAGATCTGAATGGCTTGTTTCAGCCGGATAGCCAGCTGCATCCAGCGCCACTGTCAGGGCCGAAACTGGCCCGTCAAATTCCACCTGTGCCGTTTTGGTCGCGAAATTGACCGAGGCCGCATCAACACCAGACACATCACGCAGTGCAGCCTCGACACGGCCCACACAGGATGCGCATCCCATGCCGGTGATTTTCAGTTCTGTCAGTGCTTTTTGCGCCATGCGACTCATCCCACGTGGTTTTCTGCCCTCCAGATGGGGGTTCCAGTGACGGGAAGGTCAAGGGGGTCGCGGCAAAATTCTACGATCCCGGCCCGCGCATGTTACGCTCCATTAAGCGCTGATACAGGCGTGGTGACAGACGGTTGAGCCACCACGATATGTGTGCAACGCGTCCGACCGGGATCATGGGCTGCGATTTGTCCAGTCCGCGCAGGATCGCCACGGCGGCGCTCTCGGGGCTCATTTCGTCCATTCCGTCCTTGGCCGATCCGGGGCGCGCGGTTCCATCGGGTTGCTCCATTGCGTTGCCGGGGTTGGTGGCCACAAAAGACGGCGCTGCAATCTGAACCTGAACGCCATGTGGCTTTTCTTCGGATCGAAGCGATTTGAAAAAACCCTCAAGCGCGTGTTTTGAGGCTGCATAAGCCGTGCGATGGCAGAGCGGAGCGAAACCAGCCACCGACGAGATCGCCAGATGTGTTCCCTTTGACGCGCGGAGAGGCTGCAAAAATACGCGAGCCATCTCAACGGCTGCAAAATAGTTGATATCAAACAGTGCACGGTGACTGGCCGTGTCGGACTGGTCAAACCCCCGAATTTGCGTAACCCCGGCGTTGTAGATGACCAGATCAATGCTGTCGCTTGACGTGATCGCCCTTTGAGCTGCGTTGGCAAGCTGTTCGGGGTCAGTCAGATCACAGGCAATTGGCAGTTGGTTCGGTTCTGTTTGCAGACCGGACACATCAAGGTCTAACAGCACCACCCGCCACCTACGGGCTTGCAATGCACGGCTTAAAGCCTGTCCCAAACCGCCCGCACCGCCAGAGATGACCGCGGTTTTCATAACCCGGCCTGCCGTTGCCAGAGCGCAAAAACCTCGGCGCTGGATTTTTCAGGCGAATAGCCGAATTCAGATTTCAGGGCAGAATTATCCAGAACTGGCCGATATTGAAGGAACCTTACCTGTTCCGGCCCATAGCGAGATAAACCCAGTGGGCGCGCCAAGGCTAGGGCCGCTTTCAGCACCCAGGGGGGTAGACGCAGAACCGGCTTTCCCATGGCGCGCGCCAAGTCGTTCACGCCCATCGTGCCGTCACCGGCGACGTTGTAAATCCCGGCTGGCCCGTCGGTTGCTGCGCGCTGAAGGATGCGTGCCAGGTCCCGGGTCCAGATAAAGACAAACGGGCTTTCGCTGCCGGACACCGCCAGCAACCGGGGCTTTCGAAACAGGGCGGTGATCTGGTTCTCGGTTCCGGCTCCCAGAACCGTACCCACACGCAGAACAACCTGCTCAAGATCGGGGGCGGTTCTGCGGGCTTCGGCCAAAATCTCTTCGACCTGACGCTTGTGATCTGAATAAGGAAACTCGGGGTTGCCGCGCAATGGATCGCCTTCGCGCAACGGCACAGGATTGTCTGCATGATAGCCATAAGCGGCACCGGAAGACGTAACAACCAGTCTGCGCACCCCGTTTGCGATGGCGGCATTCACCACATTTCGCGTGCCTTCGACATCGACAGCATAGGCTGTCGCGCGCCCCATCTTCGGCGGCGGCGTCACGACTGAAGCCAAATGCACAATCACATCCGGATTCACCTTGGCAATCACACGTGCAGGAGCGTCGGTTGTAACATCCATGGACAAATATGAGGCGTCTTCCGGCAGGTTAACCGGGCGTTTCAGATCGGTTGCAAAGACCTCGTGCCCAACAAGTTCGGGCAACAGCGCTTGCCCGACCATCCCGGCAGCGCCGGTAATCAGGATGCGGGTCATCGCGCGGCCTCGGTTCGTGCCATGACCGAAGCCAAAGCCAGGCCCGAAATAGCGTGCCATACTCCCCAGAATGCAGCGACCACGGCCATGCCGCCAAGACCGTTGAAGAATGCAAAGATCAGGACGAGCCCAAGCCCGGAGTTCTGAATGCCGGTCTCAATGGTGATGGCGCGGCGATCGAAGGGGGACAGCCCGGTCAGAGTGGCCACAACCCAACCGCCCCCCAGCGCCAGGGCGTTGTGAAGGATTACAAGCCCGGCAACAGCCCCGGCAAACCCAAGGAAAAACCCCCAGTTGGCAGCCAGAGCAAGTACGATAAACCCAGCAAAGATACCCATCGACAGAAGCTGCAGCGGTGCGCGCAACCGTGCCGTTAAGGCGGGGAGGCGTTGATTCAGCGTAATTCCCAGAACCAGCGGCAGGATCAGCATCAGACCGACCAGGATTGCGATCTGCATTGGGTCGATCTGGGTCTGTTGCAGGATTGCGCGGGTCGGTGGGTAAAGCCCACCCCAAAGCGCAATATTGAAAGGTGTCATGAAGATCGCACAGATGGTGGCGAAGGCTGTCATCGACACCGAAAGCGCTGCATTCCCGCCCGCGCGGTGGGTGATGAAGTTCGAGATATTGCCCCCTGGGCAGGCCGCGACAAGGATCAGGCCAAGCGCAATTGACGGTTGCGGTGCTGCAATCCACACCATCACAAAGGTCAGCGCAGGCAGGACGACGAGTTGTGAAAACAATCCGACAACCACTGGTTTGGGTGCACGCCTTAAACGGTCAAAATCCCGAGGCGTTAGGTCGATGGCAATCGAGAACATCACGATTGCCAGAATAGCATTCAACAGCGTCAGAGACGCCGGACTGAAATTCAGTGTGATCTGGTCAATACCACTCATGCGGCGGCCTTCCGCAGCCGGTCGATCCAGCCGGTGACAGCCTTTCTGTAAGTATTCTTGTCCACGTAATAGGCCATGCGGGGCAGATCGATATAGTTCATGCCTCCGGTGGCGCGGGCATAGTCTTTTTGCTTTTCTGCGTGCAGATCGGCTGCCACGGGGCAGCCGTGTCGAAGCCCCTTGATGTAGCGCGCCACCATCTCGGCCTGCTCGTGCCTGCCTTGCCAGCCCAGGCCCGTGGCTTCGACCATGCCCAGCACGAACAGATCGTCCCGTTCGGGATGTATCGTGTTCAAATACAGATGCGGGGCGTCGCCCTGCCAGTTCAGCAGGCCTTTGTCGATGAACGGGTAATGCAGTTTGTATCCGGTCGCGGCGAGGATCATGTCATAGTCGTCGCAGGAGCCGTCCTTGAAATGCACGGTGTGGCCCTCCAGCCGGGCAATATCCGGGCGGATGCTCAGATCGCCATGGCCTGCGTGATACAGAACCAGCGAATTCACCACGGGGTGGCTTTCGTACAGCTTGTAACCCGGTTTGGGAAAGCCGTATTTCTGTGGATCGCCGACAAACCAGCCAAGGATCAGGCTGTCGACCTTACGCTTCAGCCACATCGGCAGACGGGTCTTTCCACCTATTGTGTCAGCGGGTTTGCCAAAGACGTATTTCGGGACGAAATAATACCCGCGCCGCATCGACAGATCGCAGCGTTTCGCGTGGTGGATGGCGTCGACTGCGATGTCACAGCCGGAATTGCCTGCGCCCACGACCAGCACACGCTTGCCGTCGAATTGGCTTGGGTACCGATATTGCGAGGCATGGATCAACTCGCCGTCAAATGTACCCGGAAAGCTGGGTACATTCGGTTCCGACAGGGTACCGTTCGCAATGAGTACGCCGGCATATTCGGCCTGATGGTCGCCATCTTGGTCTCGCCAGCACACGCGCCAACCGTCACCCGGATTGCCCAGCGGAGCGACCTGAGTGACTTCTGCATTGAATTTGTAACCCTCACGCAACCCGAAACGGTCCGCAAATGCGCGGAAATAGTCGCGCATCGCCCGGTGCGAGGGGTACTCGGCAACCGCGTCATCCATGGGGAAATCTGCAAATTCGGTCATACGCTTGGATGAGATCAGGTGCGCCGACTCGTACATGGTTGATCGTGGGGCATCGATATCCCACAAACCGCCCACATCCGAATGCAACTCAAACCCCTGAAATGCGATCCCCTGTTCTTTCAGCACCTTGGCCGCGGCCAAACCCATTGGCCCCGCCCCAATCAGGGCGAATGTGTCGCGCGTTTCTGTCATGAACCCTCCCAAAGTTCGTGAGGTTTAAATTGAACGAACGACCAAAATAAGGCAAGGTGAATTTTATGACGCTGAAAAACGTAGAAAAGCAAAGACAAAGGGCACCGTCCAAGCGGTCTTTGGAAACCAAAGCGCGGATCATGGACGCGGCCGAAACAGTCTTTGCCGAACGCGGATTCGAAGGCGCGTCGATCCGCGATATCGCTGCGCTTGCAGGCGTTCAGGTTGGCCTTGTTCATCACCATGGCGGCGGCAAGGAGGAGCTGTTTTTTCGAGCGATCGAACGCCGTGCGGGCAAGCTGGCACAAATCAGAACCGATGCGCTGGCCAAAGCAAGAAAAGCAGGCCCGCTAACATTGCGCAGCATTCTGGACAGTTTTATCCGGCCTTATGTGGAACTGGCAGAAACAGGCGGTTCGGGATGGATGGCGTATGGGCGCCTCGTGGCGCATGTCTCGGTCGATCCCCGCTGGCGCGATATCGCGGCTGAGTGTTTCGACCCGACCGCCCGGCTTTTTATCGACGAAATCGCTGCGCTTTATCCGGATGTTGACCCTGCGCTGCTGGCCAGCGGCCAGGTCTATTCAGTTTCGGCAATGCTGGCGCATCTCAACAGTGGCTGGCGGGTCGGGGCCCTGTCGCAAGGCGGCGGAGTGTCGGAGGCGGAACGCCTGATCGATTTTTGTGCAGCCGGTATCGAAGCGATGGTTCAGACCAGTCGTGGTTGAACGCGCGGCATTGCTATTGCTGCAAATGGTTGAACAGGATGGTGCTGAACACAGAAGGTGGTGACGTTCGGACGGCGCTGGGTGAGACAAAAAAACCGAACATCATGATCATAAGGATCAGGGCCGCTCCGGCAAGGCACGCCGCAGAAAGCTGAAAGACCGAACGAACCATTGGCTTATTCCCTGTTTATACTCAATAAAATCTGTGGTGTCTTACGCGTCACGAGAGCTTTGACAGCTCTTGTTTCAGCCTTTCATTTTCAGCCTGCAACTGCGCGAGTTGCTGGCCCAAACTGTTCAGATGCGGTCGCAGTTCGGCTTCGGTGAAACGCGGCGTGATGTGGCGCGGGCAGTTCCAGTCAAGCGCCTCAACACGTATGATCACCGCCCGCTCTGCAGGGGCTTCGGCCTCTTCTGGATGCAAGCTGGCAGCGGCGGCTTGACCCTCCGTGAATTCGACACGCCCCAGGATCTTTAAACGGCGTTGATTGGCGTAATCCATCAGGATCATCGCGACCCGATCGTTGCCATCCAGATTCCCACGCGAGATATACTGTTTGTTGCCCGAAAAATCGGCATATCCGATGGTTTGCGGCCCCAGCACCTTAAGAAACCCGACCGGCCCGCCGCGATACTGCACATAAGGCCAGCCTGTTTCAGACACCGAGGATTGATAAAACCCGTCGCGCGCCTGAATGAACTGTTTTTCGGGTTCGCCGATCAGATGGCCCTGTTGCGGGCCACCTTCAATGAATTTGGCATAGGTTTTTGCCGATCCCATCCGCTCCTGATGGGCGCGGACGGTGGGGGTGAAGGTCAGTTCGGAAAACGCACGCGGCACAGTATGTCCTTTCAAAGACCCAGATCAGACAGCTCGGGATGGTCATCGGGGCGCTCACCCAATGGCCAATGAAACAAGCGGTCGCTTTCGGCTATGGGGTGATCATTCAACGAGGCATGCCGATGCGACATGCGTCCGTCTTCGGCAAATTCCCAATTCTCGTTGCCATATGACCGGAACCACTGACCGCTATCGTCGTGCCATTCGTAAGCGTAACGCACAGCGATGCGATTACCGGTAAAGGCCCAGAGTTCCTTGATCAGCCGATAGTCCAGCTCCTTGTGCCATTTACGGCTTAGGAAGGCGTGAATTTCGTCATGCCCTGACAGAAATTCCGCCCGGTTTCGCCACTGACTGTCATCTGTGTATGCGGGGGTGACGCGGTCGGGATCGCGGCTGTTCCAGGCATTCTCTGCCATGCGCACTTTTTGCGTGGCAGTTTCCAACGTGAACGGGGGAAGAGGGGGTCGAGACATGGTGCAGGGGGCTTTCAGGTCAGAGAAGCGGCAAGAATGGCCAGTGTCAGAAGAAATGGAACGTACTGAGGGGGGAATATGCTGGCGCGACGTTTCATCGGTCAAATCCTCTGGTGTACTGATCGGTAAACTTAGCAATAAGGTGTACCGATCTGTTAACTTTTGCAAGAGGAAAAGTTGAAAATTTTCCTCGCAGTTTAAGGTGAGCCATGAATTATAATGAAAACAATGCTTTGGGCGGGGCCGGTTGCACTTCATGTTTCGGGGTAATATGTACAGAACGGTACACCATGGAGCCGAATCATGCGTCCAAACAAACGGGATGAACTTGTCCGCAAAGCCCTGAAGGTTTTTTACCGCGACGGGTTTCACGCGACCGGCATGGATAAGCTGGTGGCGGAAACGGGCGTGTCGAAAACGTCGATGTACAAACATTTCCGTACTAAAGAAGACCTGATTGTAGCCGCTCTGCGCTTGCGGGATGAGAATTTTCGCGAGTGGTTCTATCAGCGCATTGACGAGATGTCGGATACACCGGCCGAGCAACTCATCGTCAGTTTTGATGCCTTGAAGGAATGGTTCGAAGAAGATGGGTTCCGGGGCTGCATGTTCATCAAGGCCGGGGCAGAATATCAGGAAACAGATCATCCGATCCATGTGCAGGCAGCCGAACATAAACAGCTGTTGCTGGAGCATTTCACGTCCGTCGCCGAACAGGCTGGTGCGCGTGATCCTCAGAAACTCGCCAGCCAGATCGTGTTGTTGCAGGAAGGGGCAATCGTGTCTGCGGTTTTGCTCAAGAATTGTGATCCTGCGGAAGACGCCAGGGATGCGGCACAGCAATTGCTGGCATTGGCGCTGACTTAATTTCCTTAAAAACAAGCAGGTTCTTTAAGTTACCTAGCATAGAAACGTTGCGTTGTTCGAAGTCGGAACGCCGCGTCACATGGATTGGCGGGAATCGGGCGGACCGCTAGGCTTTTGCGAAAGACAGTTTGGAGAGCCTTTGATGTCACTTTTCACTTCGACCGCAGCATGGGTCACCGACGAACACCGCATGTTTGCAGATATGGCTGGCCGGTTCATGGATGACGAACTGTCACCGAATATCGAAACCTGGGTTGAAAACGGGGCCGTTGATCGCGACTTCTGGCGCAAAGCGGGTGAAACCGGCCTGATGGCTGGTGCAATCCCCGAAGAATATGGCGGCGTCGGCGGTGGTATGGGCTTTGACGCCATCACTGCGTACGAACAGGGCGCACGGGGCGACGCCGGCTGGGGCTATGGTATTCAGTCGATCGTGACCCATTATCTTACCGCCTATGGCAGCGAAGATCAGAAACGGAAATGGCTGCCCAAACTGGCTTCGGGCGAAATGGTCGGCGCACTTGCCATGACGGAACCTAGCACCGGCTCGGATGTTCAGGCTGTGCGCACAACAGCCGAGAAAGACGGAAACTCCTACCGGCTGAATGGCTCGAAAATTTTCATCACGAATGGCCAGACGGCTGATCTGATCATCGTGGCCGCCAAGACTGACAAGTCCGAGGGCGCGCGGGGTGTGTCATTGATCGTGGTCGAAACCGAGGGGGCCGAGGGGTTTCGCAGGGGGCGCAACCTCAAGAAACTGGGGATGAAGGGCAACGACACGGCCGAACTGTTTTTCGAAGATGTCAAAGTTCCGATGACGAACCTGCTGGGGGCTGAGGAAGGTCAGGGGTTTTATCAGCTGATGAAGCAACTGCCATGGGAACGGCTGAATATCGCGATCATGGCGCTGGGTTCGATAGATTTTGCCATTGCCGAAACAGTAAAGTACGTGCAGGAGCGCAAAGCGTTCGGTCAGCGGGTGATGGATTTCCAGAACACGCGTTTCAAGCTTGCAGAATGCAAGACCAAGGCCGAGGTTCTGCGCAGTTTCGTCAATGACTGTATCGGCAAGCTGGAGGCAGGAGAACTGGACGCGGCAACCGCCTCGATGGCCAAATACTGGGGCTCGGAGGTGCAGAACGAAATCATGCACGAATGCCTGCAGCTGTTCGGCGGCTACGGTTTTATGATGGAATATCCAATTGCCCGCCTCTACGCAGACGCGCGCGTGCAGATGATTTACGGCGGCACCAACGAGGTCATGAAAGAGGTGATTGCACGGTCGCTCGACGTCTGAAGGTATCCGGGCGGCCTCTTGCCTGATGTCATCATCCCTGACGGACTATTCGCTTCTTTTGGACCTCGCAGGCCCGTGCTTGCGGGGTTTTTTCTTTGCTGACCCGACCGCAGTTGCCCACTTGCAAAGGACGTGCAGCGGTATGATGATCCGCCAAAAAGACTCAGAGGTCAGACGTGAACGATCCCGAACAAACCCTGTGGCGGACTACATGTACCGAAGCAGTCACAGCTCTGCCGCTGAGCAGTGATACAACCGTTGATCTGGCCATCATAGGTGGCGGATATACCGGGTGTTCAGCTGCTTTGACGGCAGCCCGGTCCGGCGCTTCGGTCTGTTTGCTTGAAGCGCAGAAGATCGGGTTTGGCGGGTCGGGGCGCAATGTCGGTCTGGTCAATGCCGGGCTGTGGCTGCCACCGGATGACATTCGCGCGCATATCGGTGCAGAGGCTGGCGATCGCCTGATCGATCTGCTGGGCAAGGCACCGTCGGACGTATTTTCCCTGATCGAAGAACACGGCATCGCATGTGAGCCCATTCGCAACGGAACCCTGCATTGCGCGCATTCCGCCTCGGGGCTGAAGAACCTGCAAACGCGCCATGCCCAGCTAAGCGGGTCTGGCGCGCCGGTAGAGCTGCTGTCGGCGGATCAGGCCCGTGACCGGACCGGTAGCGATGCTTTCCATGGGGCGTTGTTCGATCCTCGCGCAGGAACCATACAACCCTTGGCTTATGTCATGGGATTGGCGCGTGCCGCGTCTCAGGCCGGGGCGCAGATACATGAACAAAGTCCAGTGCAAACCCTTCGGTACGAAGGTGGCCAATGGGTGCTGACCACACCGGGAGGGGCTGTAAGGGCCAAGTCCGTCATTCAGGCAACCAACGCCTATCACCTTGGCTTGCCAGATACTGCGCCCGCCTATGTTCCCGTTTATTATTTTCAATACGCTACGGCCCCGCTGTCGCATAATCTGCGCGCCAGCATCCTGCCGCAGGCAGAAGGTTGCTGGGATACAGGGCTGATCATGACGTCCTTCCGGCTGGATCAGGCGGGGCGGATGATCATTGGCGGCATGGGCGATCTGGGGAATGCAGGCCGCAGCGCGCATACCGGATGGGTCCGACGCAAACTGGCTGAGCTTTATCCTCAGCTTGCCGATCAGCCGTTTGAACAGGGTTGGCACGGTCGGATTGCCATGACTTCGGACCATATCCCGAAAATCACGCAGATTGGCCCTAACGCTCTGGCCGCGCACGGGTATTCCGGCCGTGGTATTGGCCCCGGCACGGTGTTCGGTCGAATGATGGCCGAAAGTCTTCTTGCAGCTGAGCTTTCGCTTTTGCCCGTTCCTGCGGTGCTTGAGCATCGCGAAAGCTGGACGCGCGTGCGCCGCGCCTTTTTTGAATCCGGTGCGGCGCTGACGCATCTGATAAAGGCGCGGTTCTGAGCTCAGACCGAGCGGGTGATGCCACCATCAACCCGGATATTCTGCCCGGTGATGTAGCCACCGCCCTCGGATGCCAGCAGGGCCACGACCGAAGCGACCTCGTCATAACTGCGCCCATAGCGCCCCATGGGAATGCGTGCTCGGAATTCTTCTTTTTCGGGCAGGCTGTCGATGAAACCGGGCAGGATGTTGTTCATGCGGATGTTTTCGGCAGCGTATTTGTCCGAGAACAGTTTGGTGAAGGCGGCCAGCCCGGCGCGAAACACGCCCGAGGTCGGGAAAACCGGGTCAGGTTCGAACGCGGCGAAGGTTGAGATATTGATGATCGATCCACCGCCCTGCGCCTGCATGATCGGCGTCACAAGCCGCGAAGGGCGGACCGCATTCATGAAATAGACGTCCATACCGGTGTGCCAATCTTCGTCCGTCAACTCAAGGATCGGGGCACGGGGGCCGTGACCAGCGGAATTGACCAGAACGTCAATACGCCCCCAATGGGCCATGGCCGCATCAACAAGCTTTTGCAGATCCTCCGTGGACTGGTTCGAGCCGGTTACACCGACTCCTCCCAACTCATGCGCCAGCGCTTCGCCCTTGCCCGAGGATGACAGAATCCCGACCTTGAAACCGTCCGCGGCCAGCCGTCTCGCGGAATCCGCGCCCATGCCGCTGCCGCCTGCTGTGATCAGTGCTACTTTCTCCATCTGACGTCTCCGTTTTGATTTGGTTTCAGGATGGCGAATGATTTGCGGTTTGACCAATCAGTTTTGTTGAGTACTCGTAACCGTGTCCCGCAGCCGAACCTGGCCTTTGTTATGCGCAGCTGACGGCTGTCTCAGGTCTGAAGGGACGCTGCGATGGCTTCTATCCGGTCGCGTAACCAGCGGTGGGCGGGGTCATTGGCCGATCTTTGATGCCAGACCATGTAGATGGACACAGGGGGACAGGCGAAGGGTAAAGGTGCGCAATCCAGCGCGGCAAGTGGGCCCTGTTTCATCAGTGCCGTATCTGTCGAGATCAGGTCGCTGCCCTGCACAAAGGCCGGGATCGCGTTGAAATGCGGCAGGGTTACAACCGCAGGATTGATCTGGCTTTGATCAACGCCGCGCATAACGGCACGGGCGTTTCGGCCATCGGCAAAGCGCACTTCGACATGGTCGCTGTGGCAATAGTCCTGCCAGCTGTCCGGGGGCGTGCGTTGCGTGGCGTCGTAGAACACCATCAGCGGGCTTTCGATCAGTCTTTTCTGGAAAATATCCGGTCCGTCGGGCGGCAGCGGGGTTAGCATCAACTGGCACCGGTCGCTGCGCAACAATTCGGGGTCGGGCACACCCGATGGGATGAATTCCAACCGCAGGCGCGCGCCTTCGGCGCGTGTGTCACGCAGCAACCATGGAAAGATCAGCTCTCGTGGCATGTCATTGGTGGCGATGCGGATGTTGATCTGTTCCGACAAAGGATCGAACGGCCGGCCGTCGGTCAGCGCGCGCATCCCGTCCAGTACCTTTTGCGCAGGCTCTTTCAGGGACAGGGCGCGTTCGGTTGGCGTCAGACCCTGACCTGAGCGAACAAACAGCGGGTCGCCCAGGACCTGCCGCAGTTTGGCCAGAGTATGACTGATCGCAGATTGCGTAACCCCCAGCCGATCTGCGGCTTTCGAGACCGAGTTTTCCTCGAGTATCGTCAAAAAAGTGCGTAGAACCTTGCCGTCGAGGTCAATGAAATCGAATTTGCTCATACCATTTATGATTAATCATGAATGGTTTTGCTGTCCATGGCGGGGTACGGGACGGGCATCAACAGGAGATATTCGATGGGGATCCGTTTATTCTCGGACAGAAACCGGCCCGTTCATATGGGCGGCTACCCGCTGGAGCGTTTGGCCCGGCAAGATGACATGCCGGATCTGTCGCTTGTGCCCGCTTTGGCCGAGCTGAGTTTCCACCGACCGGAACACCCTGACAGCATCGTCAATGCGATGGGTGAGTTTCAGGCGATGATGGACGCCATCCGCGACGGAATGGTGAACCCGGTTGCGTCCGAGATTCCATCGGACCCGCAGGAACGGGCCAACCACATAAAAGCGTTCGGCTACTTCAACGATGCGTCGATGATGGGGTGCGGTCCATTGCCATCTGACGCCCTGTTGCTTGAGGCCCGCCGCAATCCCGATATTGACCGGCTTGCCCACGCGTTGCGCACCCGTCAGACCAAAACGCTGGCATCCGGGATCGACGTCATCATGGCTGATCTGAAAGACAGTATGGAGGCTGCGCCCAAGCCGATCGACAGCCATCGGCACAGCATTGTCTTTCTTTATGAACACAACCGCGATCCCGACCCGTCCGAACCCGGCGCTGATTGGATAGTCGACGCGCAGGACCATCGCGCCTGTCTGCTGGCGACCGAGAATGCGGTGGTCATCGCCAATTACATCCGCCTTTTGGGCTTTGACGCACGGGCGCACAGCATGATGTCAACCGACGTTGATTTGGGCAAGCTGGCGGTCACCGCCGGGTTGGCTTCGGTCGAGGATGGAGAGGTTGTCGTGCCCTGGCTGGGCAAGCGCTTTGGTTTGGCCGCCGTGACGACTGACATGCCGATCGCCCATGACAAACCGCTGAAGCCTATGGCCGATCAGCCCTGGTTCCGGACGCAGGGGCCGGCATGGTGGTTGGGCACGGGCTTTGCCAAGAACGCCCTCAACCGTGACCCATATGCCAAACGGCGCTATGTGGACGGGGCGCATCCGTTTGAGAAACTCAAACGGGTCGAGACACCAACGACCTTTATTGACGAAGAGAATGTCGCTCGTGTGCCCAAGCGTGCAGATATGTTTGCTCGGGCGCAGTTCGGAGATATGGGCAAGTCGCTACAGGATGCGGCCAAAGGCGGGTATTACGTCCGCAAGGCAGCGCCGAGTTTTGCCCAACGCCGTGCTTTGGGTGCGTTTGTACTGTTGCAGGACGGTGAAAGCGCTGACGCGCCCAAGCCATCTGACGCACAACGCAACGCAGCAAACATCAAGGCTGCGACCTATTTTCTGGGGGTCGATGCGGTGGGTCTCAGCCGCTGCCCGGAATGGGCCTGGTATTCCCATGACGCGACGGGCGAAGAAATCGTGCCGCCCCATGATCAGGCCGTCAGCATGATCATCGATCAGGGTTATGAAACGATGGAGGGTGCCAGCGGCGACGACTGGATCAGCGTCGCCCAATCGATGCGCGCCTATCTGCGATTTTCGCTGCTGGGTGGCGTGATTGCACAGCAGATCCGCAATCTTGGCTACAAGGCCAAGGCGCATACGGTGATGGATGGCGAAGTTCTGCAACCTCCGCTTTTGTTGCTGTCCGGTCTGGGCGAAGTCAGCCGGATCGGCGAAGTGATCCTGAACCCCTATCTTGGGCCGCGACTGAAATCAGGCGTGGTGACCACGGATATGCCGATCGTGCATGACAGGCCCATCGATTTCGGTCTGCAAAGCTTTTGCGAGTCTTGCAACAAATGCGCGCGCGAATGCCCATCGGGCGCGATCACGGCTGGGCCAAAGCTGATGTTCAACGGCTATGAAATCTGGAAATCCGACAGCCAGAAATGCGCGACCTACCGCGTGACCACTCCGGGAGGCGCAATGTGCGGGCGGTGCATGAAGACCTGCCCTTGGAACCTTGAGGGTATCTTCAAGGAGCGCCCGTTCCGTTGGGCCGCGATGAACATCCCCTCGGCGGCGCCTGCATTGGCCAAGCTGGATGATGCGGTTGGCAATGGCGGTTTGAACGACACCAAGAAATGGTGGTGGGATATCGAGTTGCAGCCCGACGGGGCGTATCGGCCAACAACACACCCTTTGAACCGGCGCGATCTGCAAAAGGATCTGGACCTTAGATACGAAGATCAGACATTGGCGGTCTACCCGGCCTATCTGGCCCCGCACCCCTGGCCCTATCCGTTTGCAATGGATCGCGAGGCAGGAATTGCCGCCTATGAGGCCTTGGTGACAGCCGAAGAGTACAAGGCGCGTAAAGCTGCGGGGGATATGTCGATCATTCATCGTTATCAGGTCGCAGGTGACGCGCCGGTGATGCGGGTCGCTGTGACCAAGGTCGACAAGATGACCTCGGATGTCACCAAGTATGAGTTTTCCTCCCTTGACGGTGCGCCGCTTCCTGAATGGTCCGCAGGTGCGCATCTGGATGTGCTTGTCGCGCCAGAGTTCCTGCGCCAATACTCCATGTCTGGCGACCCGTCGGAACGGGGGTCTTATCAGATCGGTGTTCTGCGCGAGGATGAAGGGCGGGGTGGCTCGGCCTTGCTGCACCGAATTTTCAACGAAGGGCGCAAGGTTTTCATCTCGAAACCGATCAACCATTTCGAACTGAACGAAGGGGCGTCCAAAACCTTTTTGATGGGGGGTGGTATCGGTATAACCCCGATGATCGCATTTGCTCATCGCCTGCATTCATTGGGCATGGATTTCGAGTTGCACTACTCGGCCAGCACGCGGGGTGGGGCGGGGTATCTGGATGATCTGGCGGGGATGCCCTGGGCGAACCGCGTCCACTACCATTTCTCGGATGAAGGCTCGCGCGCTGATCTGGATGCGATCCTGTCGGGGTATCAGCAGGGATGGCACCTCTATACATGCGGGCCTGATCGGTACATGGAAGGGGTCATGCAGGCCGCGGAACATCAGGGTTTCCCCGAAGAGGCCCGACATCTTGAGTATTTCTCGGTCCCGGAAACCCCGGACTACGAAAACCACCCATTTATCCTGAAACTCGCGCGTTCAGGTAAAACGTTGCCTGTGCCCGCAGACAAGGATGCCGCTCAGGTTCTGAACGAGGCGGGTTTTCGCGTGGATGTGAAATGCGCCGATGGTATCTGTGGTGTGTGCAAATGCGGTGTCCTTTCGGGCGAGGTCGAGCATCGGGATTTCGTGCTGTCCAAAAAGCAGCGCCAAGGGGCGATGATTCTGTGCCAAAGCCGCGCTGTGGCGCCGGATGGTGTGATCGAGCTCGATCTGTAAGCATGGTCAGAAAGCGACCTTTGGACGGTTAAATTTGGTCGCTCGGCCCATGGACGTCAGGTGGGTGGTGAATTAACGTCGCCCCGAACCCAGATATCCCTGACCAACAGGTGCGAGGTAGCATTATGGATTATCACAGCCCCGCCAGCTTTGCCGAGGCTTCGGCTCTGGCCGCAAATGCGACGGGCATCACGCGCTTTCTGGCGGGCGGCACCGACGTATTGGTGCAGCTGCGCTCGGAGTTGGTGACGCCTGATACGCTGATCGACATCAAGAAAATCAACGGTGTACACGACATCACCCGCAATGCTGATCGCAGCTGGACGTTGGGAATTGCCGCAACCGGTGCCGAAATGAGCGAACATCCCGAATTAGGTCGTGACTGGCCCGGTGTGGTCGAGGCGATGGACCTGATCGGATCAACCCAAGTGCAGGGGCGCGCAACACCGACCGGTAACCTGTGTAACGGCTCACCTGCGGCTGATTCCGTGCCCGCCATGGTCGCCGCTGGTGCGACCGTCACCGTGACCGGCCCGGACGGCACTCGCGAAGTCGCGGTCGAGGATATTCCGACCGGCCCCGGCAAAACCTCACTGGCCAAAGGCGAACTGATCTCGGCGGTCAATATCCCTGCGCGTGGTGAAAACGGCGGCGATGCCTATCTGCGGTTTATCCCCCGCACCGAAATGGACATCGCGGTGGTTGGCGTTGGTGTGAACCTGCGTCTTGACGGCGACACCATCACCGAGGCCCGCGTATCACTGGGCGCTGTGGCCCCGACCGTTCTGCTGGTCGAAGACTGTGCCAAGGCCATTATCGGCAGCGCGCTGGATGATGCGGCCCTGGATGCGCTGGCCGCCGCCGCCTCTGTCGCCTGTAACCCGATTGACGACAAGCGCGGCACGATCGCGTTCCGTACCGAGGTCGCAGGCGTTCTGGCCAAGCGCGCCGCGAAAATTGCCTATGCCCGCGCGAAGGGAGAAAACGCATGAAAAAGCTCCACGTAACCACCACCGTGAATGGCGATGCGGTCGAATACCTGTGTGATCCGCGTGAAACCCTGCTGGATTGTCTGCGCGACAAGCTGAACCTGACAGGCGCGAAAGAGGGGTGTGGCACCGGCGATTGCGGCGCGTGCTCGGTCACCGTTGATGGCCGTCTGGTCTGTTCATGTCTGATGCTGGGTGTCGAGGCTGAAGGTAAGCAGATCGAAACGGTCGAAGGCATTGCCGACGGTGATATTCTGCATCCGCTGCAAAAGAAGATGATCGAATACGCTGCCCTGCAATGCGGCATCTGCACGCCGGGCATTCTGGTGGCGGCCAAGTCGCTGCTGGAGAAAAACCCGAACCCGACCGAGGAAGAAACGCGATATTGGCTAGCAGGCAACCTCTGCCGTTGTACTGGATATGACAAGATCATTCGCGCCGTAATGGATACGGCGGCTGAGATGCGGGAGGCGTCGTAATGGCTCTGGACGATCGTAAATCAGACTTCACTTTTGTCGGCACCCGCCCCAACCGCCCGGACGGTCTGGACAAGGTGACCGGCCGCGCCAAGTTCGGTGCGGATGCCTACGCCCCGGGAATGCTGCATGGTGCGATCCTGCGCTCACCACATGCGCATGCGCGGATCGTGAAGATCGACGCGTCGAAAGCCGAGGCGCACAAGGATGTCAAAGCTGTTGTGACGCGCGCCGACTTTGCTGACGTGCCGTTCAAGCCCGGTCTGGAAGGTGAATTCTATAACGTTCTGGAAAACGTTATGGCCGGTGAGAAAGCGCTATATGACGGGCATGCAGTTGCAGCGGTTGCTGCG
Source organism: Ruegeria sp. O6 (assembly GCF_056535045.1). Lineage (NCBI taxonomy): Bacteria > Pseudomonadati > Pseudomonadota > Alphaproteobacteria > Rhodobacterales > Roseobacteraceae > Ruegeria > Ruegeria sp. O6. The sequence goes on from NZ_JBQERM010000006.1 coordinate 133,421, forward strand.
ACTTCGGCATTGGCGGCCCGTGACGCGCTCAAGTTGATCGAGGTCGAGTACGAAGTTCTGCCCCACGTCACTGATGTGGATAAGGCGATGGCACCGGATGCGCCTGTCATTCGCGAAGGGGCAGCGGATTATTCCGTGCCGGAAGGAATGCACCCGAACGTTGTCCGCTATCATGAAAGTGGTCACGGCGATGTTGAGGCCGGATTTGCCGAAGCTGATCTGGTCATCGAAGATAGTTTCGTCACCGAAGCGACGCATCAGGGTTATATCGAACCGCACGCCTGTCTGGCCATATTGGGTAATGACGGCAAGGGTGAGTTGTGGTGCACGACACAAGGGCATTGGATTGCGCAGAAAACCTGTGCCGCGCTTCTGGGAATTGAAACCTCGCAGTTGCGCGTCACTGCGTCTGAGATTGGCGGAGGGTTTGGCGGTAAGACAACCGTTTTCATCGAACCCGTCGCACTAGCGCTCAGCCGTAAGGCCAATCGCCCGGTCAAGCTTGTGATGACCCGGTCCGAAGTGTTCCGGGCCACTGGTCCGACTTCGTCTGCCTCGATGGATGTCAAGATCGGCATGAAGAAAGACGGCACGATCTCGGCGGCCCAGGGTGTTTTCCGCTTGCAGGGCGGGGCCTTTCCCGGTGCGCCGGGCGACATGACAGCCATGTGTGCCTTTGCGCCGTACAACCTGACCAACGTCAAGCAGATCGGCTATGACGTTATGTCCAACCGCCCAAAGCAGGCAGCGTATCGCGCGCCGGGTGCACCAATGGGCGCCTTTGCAGTCGAGTCGGTGATTGACGAGTTGTGCAACAAGCTGGGTCTCGACCCCGTTGAGGTGCGCCTGAAGAACGCCGCGCATGAGGGCACGAAAGCCAGCTATGGACCGACCTACGAGCGCATCGGTCTTGTCGAAACGCTGGAGGCAGCCAAGGCGCATCCTCATTATTCAGCTCCGCTGAAGCCGGGGCAGGGGCGCGGTATTTCCTGTGGCTTCTGGTTTAACCATGGTGGCGAGACCAGCGTTTCGCTTGCCTTATCCGAGGATGGCTCGGCTCAGGTGATGGTCGGAACGCCTGATATCGGTGGCTCGCGCGCGTCGATGGCCCTGATGGCGGCCGAGGTTCTGGGCATCCCGTATGAAAACATCCGGGTGACCATCGCCGATACGGCTACACTGGGCTACAATGACGTAAGCCATGGCTCTCGCGTGACCTACGCGTCAGGGCTGGCGACGATCAAAGCAGCGAGACATGCGGTCGAGAAACTGTGCGAACGGGCCGCGGCCAAATGGGGCATCCCGGTTGATGCGGTGAAATGGGAAAACGGCTGTGCGGTGCCCTCAGGCCCGAATGCAGGCGATTTCGATCCGATGCCGCTGGCCGATATCACCGCTGATATGGGCCGCACCGGTGGTCCAATCTCGGGCCATTTCGAGGCAACCCCCGAAGGGGCCGGCGTGTCTTTTGGTACCCATATTGTCGATGCCGAGGTTGACCCGGAAACCGGTAAGACCAGTGTGACCCGCTATACGGTCATTCAGGACGCGGGCAAGGCGATCCATCCGACCTATGTCGAAGGCCAGTATCAGGGCGGTGCCGCGCAAGGTATCGGCTGGGCCCTGAACGAGGAATATATCTACGGCGAAGACGGTCGCTTGCAGAATTCGATCTTTCTCGACTACCGCATCCCGGTGGCCAGTGACCTGCCGATGATCGACACCGTGATCGTCGAGGTTCCGAATCCGGGCCACCCGTTTGGCGTTCGCGGTGTGGGCGAAACGGGTATCGTGCCGCCACTGGCCGCCATTGCCAACGCTGTGTCCAACGCGGCTGGCGTGCGGATGAAGCGGTTGCCGATGTCGCCGCCACGCATTCTGGCCGCTCTCAAGGACAATGGTTGAGGTTCACCTCTGGTCCGGCCTCCGGTCACTGACCGGGGGCCAGCAGGTGGTTGAGGTCGAGGCCAAAACCACTGGCGAGTTGCTGCGCGCGCTCGTGCGTGCGCATCCGCAGCTTCAGGCGCCCATCGACGCTGGCGTGTCTATCGCTGTCGACGGGCGCGTGATCGCGACCGGACTGACCGAACCGATTCCCGAAGGCAGTGAAGTCTATCTGATGCAAAGGCTGAGGGGCGGTTAAGCGTCAGGCGACCAAGGCTCGCGCCCGACCATTCGGTCTGCCTCGGCCGTGATATCGTTCATATGCTGCTCAAGGCTTTGGCGCAGGGTTTCGATTTCGTCTTCACTTGCTTTGCGCGGAACCGTTTCTGTCCATTCCCGGCACAGAAACACCCCCCCGTTACCCCATGGGCGGGGCATCAATAGATGATCCCATGTTCCTGCTTCGCGCCCATGTTTCGCTGAAAAGGTAATTCCAAACACGCGTTTGCCTGATGTGCGCGCCCAAACCAGCGGAACCGTTGACAAAACCCGCTCTGGCCCACGGGGTCCGTCCGCCGCTATGCCAATGGATATTCCCTGTTTCATCTTTCCAAGCACTTCGCGTGATAACGCCACGTGGCGCTGATGACTGGACATGGCAATCGTGTCCATTCCGAACAGCTTTTGCACGCGACCCACCATGCTGCCAGCCCGCGCAGACGATGTAATCGAACAGATGCGCCCCTTGTCGAGTGGGAAGAAATAGGGCGACTGCGCCAGCCGTTGATGCCAGAGAACAACGATGACCGGCTCACCCTGTTCGGCCAACTGGTCCAGCTCTTCATAGCCGATGCGCTGCCAGCGTGTATTGCGGTGTACCAGCCGAATATAGTTTGCAATCCGACGCGCCACCCAGTTTAGCACAGCTTCGCTGTCTGCAATCTTCTTACGGAGGTTCACGCCGGGTTCCTTCTGCTAACCGGTCCTTGTCTTAGCGCACCATGCGTTTTGCGCAACTTGTTTGTCCGGACATTTCGTGGATCGGAATCTGAAAAAGCCTCTTGAGTCCGCCGCGCGGCTGGCATATCTGGGGCTCACTACAGGGGTATAGCTCAGTTGGTAGAGCGACGGTCTCCAAAACCGTAGGTCGCGGGTTCGAACCCTGCTGCCCCTGCCATTGAAATTGTCCGAATACTAAGTTGTGATTTCCAAGGATGAACGGGTTTCAGCCTTTGAGTTCGCTATACCTGTCTTCAGCTATTTCGCGCTTGGATCAATACTAGTCGCAGCATTGGCTTCGACAACACTGCTACAATGACGCGAGGCCATCGTGACCTGTTGTTATCTTTTGTTGGCACCTGTTTTTTCGTGCGGGCGTACCGCATCCAGTTTTTCAGCCCACATATTCTGATATTCTTGAAACACCGCTGGTTTGTCTGAGTGGAGCGCCATCAATGCACACGCGGCCCACATAGCGACATCGTAATCCGAGTCGGTCTTTTTCAGTAATTGCGCATTCAGTGCAGCGGCTTCTGATGTCGAAGGTTTATGCATTGCCATCGGACCCCTTGTGCCAACTGATACTGTTATTTGCAATCGTCCTGTCACGGACATTCACCAAAACCGACAGGTATCATTATGTGGGTAGAACAGTGAATGGGCTGGAAACAAGGCGTTAACGTGTCGTTAACTTTTTGCTGGGGTTCTTGTCCATAAGAGTGTTCATGTGACCGGTTCAAAGGTGAACTAAATCACAGACCAATCACTAGAATCCCGCTTTACTTACAACTGTTACGAGTTGGCGCTCACGTTCGGTACATGACGCTGTTTTGTTTTTCCCTCCTGTGGCCGGGGCGCGCTTGTGGTTGAGCGCGCCCTTCCTATGTCTGAATAACTAGGTTGCCGCCGATGCCGGTTCTGAGGCGGTAATCGAGGTTTCCTTGGGTGGGCGATTGACTTATTGTCCGGCCACGACGCAATCAGCCGGATGAGGATATATGTCGCGTTTTGATGGATATTTTCTGCGGCAATTGCTGGTTTTATTCGGCTTCTTCACCCTTGTCCTGGTGGGTGTGTTCTGGATCACCCGTTCCGTCAGCCTGTTTGACAAAGTCATCAGCGGTGGCCAGTCCGCTATGGTGTTTCTTGAATTCACCGCGCTTACCCTGCCAACGCTTGTTCGTACGGTTATGCCGATGGCGGTATTTGCGGCTGCTGTCTATGCGACCAATAGATTGAGTCGCGAAAGCGAGATGACAGTGATGTTGGCAACCGGGTCAAGCCCGTGGCGACTGGCGCGTGCCGTGGTTTTGTTCGGTGTGATCACCGGTCTGATGATGGCCGCCATCAGCGTGTTCCTGCGCCCGGCCTCGGTCCAACAACTGGAATTCCGGCAAGCCGAAGTTGCAGGAGATGTGACAGCGCAGTTGTTGAATGAAGGTGAATTTCTGCACCCCGCCGAAGACGTTACGGTTTACATCGGGGGCATCGATCTGGACGGTACGTTGCACGAGGTGTTCGTATCGGATCGCCGCGACCCGGAAAACGCGGTCAGCTATTCCAGCGTGACCGCCTATCTGGTCAACAACGACGCAGGAATTCATCTGGTGATGGTCGACGGGGTAGCGCTGCGCCTGAACAAGGTGGGCAGGGTTCTGTCCTCGACCCTGTTTCAGGACGCATCATACGACATCTCTGAGCTGACGAACACAAGCCCAATGGCGCATCGCAGCCTCGAAGCCATTCCGACATCTGATCTGATCTTCGACCGTGATGCGATCTCAAAAACCGAAGGGTTCAGCCAGGGTAAGTTGATCGAAGAATTGCACCAGCGTTTTTCCTGGATAGTTATTTGCATTGCGGTGTCGCTGGCGGGGTATTCGACCCTGATGCTGGGCAGCTTTTCACGGTTTGGATTGTGGCCTCAGATTTTGGGTGCATTTACCATACTTGTACTGCTTGAAGGCGTTCGCGGGTTTGTGTCCCCGGTTGTGATTGATGACCCGAGGCTTTGGGCGCTGCTTTACCTTCCCGCCATAATGGGTGTGCTGATTTCGTGCTGTTTTCTGCTTGTCGCAGGTCGTCCGCTTTTGCGGAAACGTGCGCGCGGGTCCGAGGTCATCCCAACACCCGCTTGATTTCAGGTTCGAAGTTCTTCCAGACAACAACGAATGTCGTCGAATTCTTCGCGATCACCACGGGCGACCAGATACATTGGCAGCCGCAGGCTCACACTGTCCTCGACCGGTTCGAGTGCACCCGAAGCCAGATGTTGCGAAGTAACGTAATCGGGGAAGTAGCCGCATCCGCCTCTTTGCAGGACATAACGTAGTGCCATCATGCAATTACCCAGAAACAAGGTCTGCCCCGAGGCGCGTCGCACAGCCGATCTGATGTGATCTTGGTAAATCTCTCCAAGTTCAAGGTTGACGAAGACCAAATCGTTTTCTGCTGTTGCTGCTTGCGGGGTTCTGACCAGGGTTAGAAGCTCCGGTTCCAGCTCGTGATAGGTGACGCGTCGGTCTGATGGCGTTTCATGCGTGATCGCCACGTCCAGCACATGGGTCGCAACAGCTTCAACCATGTTCAGATCGTGGTCGTAATTCAGTGTCAGCAGCAGTTTGTCAAAGCGCTGTTCAAACCGAACAGCCAGATCCACAAGCAAAGGGTCCCAGATGCTAAGCTGACTACCCAACCGAAGCGCTGGACGGTTCTGTGTCTGCAACGGTAAATCCCGCGACGCGAAGGCCCAAAGGGATAGTATTTGTTCTGCATACGGTTTGAATTGTTGGCCAAACTCGGTCAGCGAAGTGCCACCGGCTCCGCGGGTGAATAGTGGTCTGCCGGTTTCTTCTTCGATCAGATGAATGCGCGCGCTGACGGCCGTTTGAGTTACATTCAGCTTACGGGCAGCGGCATGAAAACCACCTGTCTCCGCCACACATAGAAAGGTTTCCAAAGCTTTGGTTCGCATACCGAGAGTATTTTTTGATCGTTGTGATAAAATCAATTCATTTTTTTGAAGTTGCGACTCGTAATATTGTCGGCTTCGGGAAACACGCCAAAGGATCAGCCATGCTGGACAAAAGCCACAAACCGACCTGGACTAGTTTTGAGAATGCCACCAAGGCCGACTGGGACGCCGTTATGGATTATGAAGAGGCGTATAATGCCGCCTTGCCGGATCGCATTCTGGACGCCATTCGGTCACTGGACGAGGAATGGACACCCTATCCCATCAACCGGTATCAGCACAGCCTTCAGGCCGCGACCCGGGCTTATGAGGATGGCGCGGAAGAGGAGTTGGTGGTCGCTGCCCTAATCCACGATACCGGTGATATTCTGTCACCCTACAACCATGGAGAGCTGTCAGCGGCGATGATGAAGCCCTATGTCAGCGAGAAAACCTATTGGATACTCAAGCACCATTGCGTGTTTCAGGGTTACTACTACAACCACCACCTTGGAGGAGACCGAAACGCGCGCGACAAGTATCGCGACAGCCCCCATTGGGAGGACTGCCGCTATTTCTGCCATGAATACGATCAGAAGGCGTTTGACCCAGACTATCCGACGAAACCGCTGGAGTTTTTTGAACCCATGCTGCGCCGCATCCTGAGCAAGGGCGAAGGCCATATGGAACTGAACGAAACTGCCGAAGATTAACAGGCAGCCATCAGGCGATAGACAATCTGAGCTGTGGTGAAGTCCCAGGCGGCATTGCCGTCCGGGGCCAGCTCAACCACATCGAAGCCCACGCATCTGCGCCCCTTGAGCGCGTGCTCGACTAGCCGCAGTGCCTGGTAATAGCCCAACCCGCCAGGCACCGGTGTTCCAGTGGCGGGCATCAGCGATGGATCCAGCCCGTCGACGTCGAAACTGACATAGACCAGCTCGGGGAAGTCTGCAGGCAGGTCGACCGAATGGATGTTACCTGTCACCAGTTCCTCGGCATCCACGTGAAAGACGTGGTTTCTCAGTCGGCTTTGGGCCTCTTCAGTTGAAAAAGCGCGGACACCGAACTGGGCGAGCCGAACGCCCTCTTCGGCAAGCAGGTGCATCACTGAGGCGTGAGAGTGTTTTTCGCCCTGATATGCGTTGCGCAGGTCGGCATGGGCGTCGATCTGGACGATGCCGATGGGTTGGTTTAGCGCACGGGCCACACCTATCACTGCGCCATAGCTGAGGGAATGCTCGCCGCCCAAAGTGACCGGTACCTTTCCAGCCCGAATTGCAGCTTCGGTGCGGTGCGCAAGGCGTTCCATTACCTCGGGCAACGGGCCGTCACAATTTAGCGGTTCTTCGGTGAAAATCCCTTCGACACAGGGCTCCGCGTGACCGGTGATGCGTTCCAGTTCATTACTGGCCTCGATAATTGCCTCGGGGCCTTTGGCCGTGCCGGCCCCGTAAGAGACCGTGCGCTCCAAAGGCACCGGGATCACGCGAAAGCGGGCATCTTCGGTGCGTTCGGATGCGGTCAATTCGCTGTCGAGAAAAATGCTCATGAGAGTCTGTCCTTGAAGTCGTCATATCCGAACTGCCGGATGATCTTCAGCTCGTCCGTTTCGCTGTTCCACAGGGCGATTGTGGGCAGGGGGACGCCATTGAAAGTGTTTGTCTTGACCATCGAGTAATGTGCCTGATCGAGGAAGGCAAAACGCTGTCCGATCTCCAGCGGCTTGCCCCAGGTGTAGTCGCCAATCACGTCACCCGCCAGACAGGACGGGCCGCCAAGGCGATAGGTATGGCCTGTTTTGGCTTCATCCATAAGGGCAGGGCGATAGGGGGCCTCGATCACGTCGGGCATGTGACATGTGGCCGAGATATCAGTGATCGCGAGGTTCATGCCGTTGGTCGGCAGGTCGAGGATTTCACCGATCAGAATACCTGCGTCCAGCGCCACAGCCTCACCGGGTTCAAGGTAAACATCAATGCCATAGGTTTCGCGAATGTCCTTGAGGAAGGCCACCAGCCCGTCGCGGTCATAATCGTCGCGGGTGATGTGGTGGCCACCGCCAAAGTTCACCCACTTGAGTTGATCAAGGTAGGGTTTGAGCTTCGGTTCGACAGCGTCCCAGGTGCGCTGCAAAGGCGCAAACCCCTGTTCGCAAAGCGTATGCATGTGCAAGCCGTCAACGCCGCGCAACGTGTCGGCGGTCAGTTGGCTGACTGGTGTGCCAAGGCGCGAGCACGGGGCGCAGGGATCGTATTTCGGAACCTCGCCTTCGGAATGTTCCGGATTGATGCGCAGGCCAACCTGCACTTTGGCGGTTTGGGCTTTGGCGAGAAACCGGTCCTTTTGGGCAGCGGAGTTGAAGATGACGTGATCGGACTGCGACAGGATTTCGTCGATGTCGGCGTCTTTGTACCCGGCGCAGAAGGTTGCGACTTCACCTCCATATTCCTCGCGTCCCAGCCGCGCTTCATAGATACCTGAGGCGCAGGTGCCGCCGAGGTGTTGGCGCACCAGTGGGGCCAGTGAGAACATTGAAAACGCCTTGAGCGCGCTGAGAACATGCGCGCCGGAGCGGGTTCCGACATCAGCGAGGATTTTCAGGTTCCGTTCAACCGCCTTTTCGTCGACGACAAAGCAAGGGCTGGGTACACGGGAGAGGTTGAAATTGCGGAAGGCGCCGGCGTCTCCGGCCTGTGTGGTCATCATGTCGGACATAACCGGCGTCTCCGTTTGGTGGAGAGGCCGGGGGCGCTGCCCCCGGACCCCCGGGATATTTAGGGCCAGATGAAGCTGAAGCGGATCAGAAGGTGACCGGGCCGTCGAGTTCATGGACCTGCCACGGCAGGCCATGTTCGTTCAGCATGGCCATGAAGTCGTCCGGGTCGAGTTGTTCCATGTTCCAAACGCCGGGCTCGGTCCAGTTGCCTTTCAGCACCTGCGCCGCGCCGATCATGGCGGGGACACCGGTGGTGTAGCTGACAGCCTGGCTGCCGACTTCCGCGTAGCATTCCTGATGATCGCAGATGTTGTAGATGTAATAAGTCTTCTCGCCCGAGCCATCCTTGGCCTGACCTGTGGCGATGTCGCCGATGCAGGCCTTGCCCTTGGTTTCCGCGCCCAGATCACCGGGATCGGGCAAAAGGGTTTTCAGGAACTGGATCGGGATGATTTCCTTGCCGTCATGCATCACTGGGTCGATGCGGGTCATGCCGACATTTTCCAAGACCTTGGCATGCATGATATAGGCGTCGCCGAAGGTCATCCAGAAGCGGGCGCGCTCGATCTCGGGGAAGTGGGTCGAGAGCGATTCCAGTTCCTCGTGATACATCAGGTACATGTTCTTAGGGCCGATGGCGGGGAAATCGAACTCGACCTTGTGGGTCATGGCGGGAGAGTGTTTCCATTCGCCACCTTCCCAGTGGCGCACTTCGGCCAGCACTTCGCGCAGGTTGATTTCGGGGTTGAAGTTGGTGGCAAATTCCTGATCGTTCGAACCGCCATTGGCGTCCAGCACGTCGATCTGGCGGATGGTGTCCAGCTTGTGCTTTTTCAACCATTTGGCAAAGACCGATGTAACGCCGGGATCGAAGCCCGAACCAAGGATGGCGGTCAAACCGGCCGCTTTGAACCGTTCCTGATAGGCCCATTGCCAGTGGTATTCGAACTTGGCCTCATCCTCGGGCTCATAGTTTGCCGTATCCACATAATGAATGCCCGCCTCAAGGCATGCGTCCATCAGCACCAGATCCTGATAGGGCAGGGCGAGGTTCACGAGGATTTCAGCACCAGTTTCCTTGATCAGCTTTACGGTGTCTTCGACCTTGTAGGCGTCCAGTTCGGCGGTCGCGATATCAACTCCCACACGGTCTTTCACCGACGTGGCGATCGCGTCGCATTTCGATTTCGTGCGGCTGGCCAGTGTGATTTCGGTGAAGATATCCGAATTCATTGCCATCTTGTGCACGGCAGCGTGGGATACGCCGCCCGCGCCGACAACCAGTGTTTTGCCACTCAAAGTGCCCATGGGGGTGATCTCCTCTCAGGGGTTATTCGTAATAGGTGTAACCGTTGATCGAGTCGCGGTAAGCGCTCATCAGGGTTTTGCGGTCCTTGGCTTTCAGGGTGCCGGTCGAAATCGCCTCATCCACCATTTTGCGGAAGGCGGCGACGCAATCCTGCGGGTCGAATTCGACATATGACAGAACCTGGCTGATCGTGTCGCCCTCTTGTTCGTGCAGCAGGTCAAAGCCACCGTCCCGACGCAGGTCGATGGTGACGACGTTGGTGTCACCAAAGAGATTGTGCAGATCGCCCAAGGTCTCTTGATAGGCACCGACGAAGAAGACACCCATGAAGTATTCGTCCTCTTCTGGCAGGGAATGCACCGGCAGGCTGGGGGAAACACCGTCGGCCAGAATGAACCGGTCGATCTTGCCGTCACTGTCGCAGGTGATATCGGACAGCACGGCGCGACGGTCGGGGATCTGGTTCAGATATTGCAGCGGCACGATCGGGTGCAGCTGGTCGATGGCCCAGACATCTGGCAACGACTGGAACAGCGAGAAGTTGCAGTGATAGATATCCGCAACCTTTTCAAGCTGGTCGTTCAGGTCCGTTTCCAGATCCTCTGACGCGGCCAACGCCTTGAGCCGCGCCATCAGCGACAGGTATATCCGTTCGGCCCGGGCCATCTGACGCAGGTCGACATAGCCGCGACGAAACAGGGCGCGCAGCTCGTTACGATAGAAGGTGGCGTCGTTCCAGCATTCCTGAAGACGGTCTTTGCTGAGATAGCCATGCACCGCAGCAAGGTCTGAAACCATGTGGTGATCGTCAGCTTCAACCTCGGGGCCATTGGGCGCATCGTAAAGCGTGCTTTCGAGCACGTTGAAGACCAGCATCGAGGACGTTGCCACCACCGCACGCCCACTTTCCGTGACCAGTGTCGGGTGGTCCACCTCTGCCTCGTCCATGGCGTAGGCCACGGTTTCGACGACATTGGCACAGTATTCTTCGACTGTGTAGTTGATCGAGTTTTCGGCGGCTTTCTTTTCGCCGGTGTAATCGACCCCCATGCCGCCACCCAGATCCAGGTGGGTCAATGGCACGCCTTCGCGTGTAAGCTCGGTGTAATAGCGACAGGCTTCGCCGACAGCGCGGCGCACATCGTTGACATCCTGAACCTGGCTGCCCAGATGTGAGTGCTGCAGCTTGAGGCAGTGCAGCAAGCCTGCGTCTTTCAGCTTGTCTACCGTGGCGATAAGCTGATCGGTGTTCATCCCAAAGGCCGAGCGGTCGCCCGAGCTTTCTTCCCATTTGCCGCTAATCTGGTTGGTCAGCTTCACCCGAACACCGATCAGGGGCTCGATGCCCAGTTCGTTGTAAACTTCGATTACCGTGTCGGCCTCTTTCGGGCTTTCCAGAACGATGACCGTGTTGAACCCGATCTTGCGGCTTAGAATCGCCAGTTGGATGAACTCGGCATCTTTGACGCCGTTGCACACGATCAGCGCGTCGGGGGCAAGACGATGCGCCAGCGCAATCACCAGTTCGGGTTTGGAACCGGCCTCGAGCCCATAGTTGTATTTCTTCCCAAACTCGACGATCCGGTCAACAACCTGGGCCTGTTGGTTTACCTTGATCGGGAATACGCCGCGATAGCTGCCTGAGTAGCCCACGCGCGTAATCGCATCTTGGAAACTTTCGTTCAGATGGGTGATTTCGTGTTCCAGATAAGACGCGACTCGCAGGACCATCGGTGCCTTGATGCCGCGGTCGTCCAGATCGCTGAGGATACCGGGCAGGCTAATCGCCGCTGCCTCGGGGGCCATGGGATTGCGCAGACCGATCTCGCCCTGTTCGGTCACCTCGATGAGGCCTTTGCCCCATTTCTCAACTCCGTAGATGGAATGCGGTGCGTCGGGCGTCTGTTTCAATCAAGTCGGTCCTTAACGTAGGGTGCCAGTTTCGCGCCCGCCAATACGGCAGCAGTTTGATTCTTCCAAGTGTAAACTATCTGATTGGGGATTCCGAATTTTACGCGGACGGGTGGATCGGGATCAGATGATTGTCCCATTGGCATTCGGCGCGGGTTCTAACAGCTGGGCGCGCGCCCATCAATGTCCCGAAAGCGCCTGTTCCCGTGGTAAAGACCAACCCGCCCGCCCCGGCCCCAAGCCCGCAGACATCCTCAAGCGCGAAGGCGCCGGTGAATGTGCCGCTGGTTATGTCGAACTGGTGCAGCGCATTGCCGCGCGGACAGGTTATTGCGATCATATCGGCGTCGGCTGAAAACGCGACGCTGCCAGCGTATCCCTGCAACATGCTTTGTTCGTGATCCGGTGCCGCCAGCAGGCGCGGGGCTTCACCCTGACGATGCAGGCCCAGCAGGGGCGGATGGTCGGACTTGCTGCCCTGCCATTGCATGGCAAAACCAACCAGACCGTCACGTCGCACGGCCAGATGGCGGATCGAGTTCTTGTGAAGCTCGTGAGGTAACGACACCTGTTCTTGGATCCTACCCGACTGGGTGAGATAGCTCAGGTTGGGTGCCATCGTCGGCAGGTTCAGCTTTGTGCGCCCGGTTTCGGGGTGGGTTTCGATCCCGCCATTGGCAATCACCAGCGTTTCCCCGTCGGGCATCAGGCGCATGTCATGCGGGCCTATTCCACCAGATGAAAACTCACCCAGACGCGAAAAGCTTTTAGCGTCCCAGACACTGACGATACCTGTCCCGGCTTCGTAGTCGTTCTCGGTGGCATAAAAATACGCGCCATCCGCCGAGAATGTGCCGTGGCCGTAGAAGTGTCGGCTTTCAGGGGCATTTAGCTGCGCAATCTGCGCGCCGGTTGCGCAATCGATGACGATGGCAAAGGTTCCCGGACGTCTGGCAAACGCGACCGCCAAGGCCTTGTGTGGATGGGCAGCGGCCGCATGTCCGCGTTCGGGTAGAGGCACGGAGAACACGATTTTCCCCAATGTGCTCAACCCGGCAAGTCGAAAGGACCCGTCGGGAAACAGCCCTGCGGCCAGAAAACCAGGCGAACCGGCCGAGGCCCACCCGCGGACTGGGGAAATCGTGGCTGCGGCAAGACCGGCAAGAAAATGGCGGCGTGACGTCACGGGTTAGTCTCCGTCCAGCGAGTTGAATCCTGCGCTGATCCCCAATGTCGGACCCAGCTCGGTCACGGCGATGCTGCGGATATCGTGGATCGACTGTTGAAGCGCCTCAATCCGGAACCGGGCCTGGGGATCTGAAACCCCGGCCAGCGAGGGATCGTCAATGGATTGAGCGTTCTGGATGGCACGTGCAAACGCAGCGTCCAGTTCCGACGCGATTTCGGGGTGATCAAAAGACAGCCGTGCAGCTAAATCTCGCAAGGATATCAGCGACAGTTCTACATGGCGTAAAGACCGCCCGGACCGCCACGCTTCGGCCCGGTTCGGACGGGGGCGGTCAAATGTCCCCATGGGGCGACCCAGCCGAGTGTCAGCCGTGAACTCAAGACCGGTAGCCAAGGCCTTGAACAGCTCCTGCATTGCTTCGTCCTGCGTCCGGTAGCGCCTGTTCTCTTGGGGTTGGGTAAGGCTAGGGGCATAGCTGTGCCAGTCCTGCGCCATCGCCCGGGCATTGGCATCGATATCCGCCGTGATCGCCCTGATCAGCGCGCAGCGATATTCGGCACTACCCTGTTCCGCGTAATTGGGATCGAACAACATCCGTTCGAGCGCGAAGAACCCGCGCCCTGCTATGGACGTTTCGGCATAGGTCTCCGGGCTTTGCACGGCGTCATCCTCGGTTGCGATATGCTGGGACAGGGCTTTGGTGGTGAACCCTTTCGTGTCCGGCCAGAACGCCATGGCGAAAGCGCGGTCATCGACCTCGGTCGGACCAAACCGCAGGTGGCTGGCGGATATCCAGCTATCGAAAGCCGCATCGTAGGCCGCGCGCAGCTCCGGTGAGGTCGGATCGCACTCAACCAGGGATGCGCTGACCAGCGCGCCCGTCGTTTCCGGGAGCGTGTCGAACCGGGGCAGGATATGGGTTTCAGTCACATCCATCAGGATCGGCGCGCGATCCTGTGCCTGCGCGGCAAGTGGCATGATCAACACTGCAACAAGGGTAAAAACTCGCATGGGTCAGAGGCTCTCCAGAAATTGGATCAGGGCGTCACGGTCTGCCTTGGGCATCGAGACAACGGTGTCGCGGGTAGCCTGCGCTTCACCGCCATGCCACAGGATTGCTTCAAGCAAGGTGCGCGCCCGCCCGTCATGCAGAAATTCTGTGTGGCCCGAGACGCGTTTCGTCAGGCCAACGCCCCACAAAGGCGGCGTGCGCCATTCCCGGCCTGTCGCTCGGGCCTCGGGGCGATTGTCGGCCAGACCTTCGCCCAGGTCATGCAGCAACAGGTCGGTGTAGGGCCAAATCAGCTGAAAACTGTGCTCGGGCCGATCTTCCATCCGATGAGTGACATGTGACGGTGTGTGGCATGACGCGCAGCCGGTCGCATGAAATACCTCTTTCCCGCGCAACACCTTGGGGTTATCCACGTCGCGGCGACCCGGCACGCCCAGATTGCGGCTGTAGAAAGCGACCAGGTCCATACCCTGATGATCGATCTCAAAGCCGCGCTCATCATTGTCGCCGTGCGGGGCTTTGATGCAGTTCACCTGCACATTGGTGCAATCCCCGTGCGGAGCAGGGTAGAGTGGGTTCGAAATGCCGATATCCCCGGCAAAAGCAGCTGCCGATTGTTCCATAACTGACGGCGTCCCCGCCTTGTGACCGAACCGGCCCATCATCGGCGTGTCAAACTCGACCGACCAGACGATATTCGGGCGACCTGATATGCCGTCCCCATCCAAATCGTTAGGGTCGGCCTTGGCAAGCAGGTCTTCGACCGGGATCGCTTCCAACAGGCCAAGCCCGATCATCTGCGGCGCGACCCGGGGGCTTAGCATCGCGTCGGGGTGCAGCGGGCCATAACCCAGATCGGCTGCCTGATAAGTCGGGCGGCGTAATGAGGCGGTTTCACCGTCAGAAAGCTCCACCGGGATTTCTTCGTACGAGATGTCCAGCCGGTATTCCGCTGGATGACCTGCCAGTGCGAAATCCTGCATCTGCCCACCATAGGTAGGCTCGGGCAGAGTGGCGATGTAATCTTCTATCGCTGCATAGCCATCTTCCGACGTGCCGGGGATCGAGACCCGCAGGAACATCGAAACCGCGTTGTCATCGGGCCCGTTTGGCGTGTGTCCGCGCCCATCCTTGATGTGGCAGCGCTGACACGACCGCGCGTTATAGAGCGGCCCCAACCCGTCAGAGGCGAGCGTCGATGAGGGCGACGAAACCCAGATCTTCTTGAACAGTCCGTTTCCGACTTTGAAATTCAGCTCCTGTTCAAAGCTCAGGTTGTCTGACGGTTGCGAGAACGCATCCGCGTCAGTACGGACCCGAACAGTCGCAGCCCCGGCGGGCAGTTCTTCAAACTGCTGCGGTGCGCTGAAATCCTGGGGCGGTGCTGTGACAACGGCAATTCGGGCGCGTTCTTCGTCAGTGCGGGGGGTGACGTTCAGATGCAGGTCCTGTAGCTCGGCTGACAGGGAAGGGGTGGCCGCAAAGGCGACCACCGACAGGGCGACAAGGCTATTCGCCTTCGTCCATTTTCGATGCGTTGAGTTGCGCATAGTTGGCTTCGCCGATCCTTTCATAGAGGTCGAGCTGCGTTTCGAGAAAGTCGATATGGCCCTCTTCATCGGACATCAACTGCTCGAACAGCGACATCGAGACATAGTCGCCGGCATCCCGACAATATTCGCGCGCTTCCTTGTACAAGGCCCGTGCATCGATCTCGGCCGCAAGGTCACATTCCAGCGTTTCCTTTGGTGTTTGACCGATCCGAAGCGGGTCCAGCTTCTGAAGGTTGGGGTGGCCTTCCAGAAAGATGATCCGTTCGATCAGCTTGTCCGCGTGGCCCATCTCTTCGATGCTTTCCTCGCGGCTTTTCTTGGCCATGTGGCCAAGCCCCCAGTCTTCCTGCAACCGGTAGTGCAGCCAGTATTGGCTGACTGCAGTCAGTTCATGCCGCAGAGATTTGTTGAGATATTCGATGACTTTTGGATCGCCCTTCATCTGCACTCTCCTGTGATACTGCCGCGCGCAGGGCGCGGAGTTGCATGGGTACTTCGAGATTATCGCTTGACCGCATCGTGTCCAGAAACAGAGGCATGCATCCGCCGCAATCCGCCGATTTTCCAAGAGCACGGTAAACCTTGCCGGGGGTGATGATGGTTTGGGGGTCGGCTGTCCGCATCCAGTCGATGGCGGCGCGGATGTCGTGGTCCGAGATGTTGGTGCAGTGGCAGACAATCATGAATGTTGGCTTGGGTTTGTGTGGTTCAAAGGGCTGGCGGGTTAGCGTGCTGAGTGTACCGGGGGCAGGCAAGCCCCCGGCACGCGTTCTTGTTTAGTGGAATACCGCGTCGGGGTTATCCAGACTGTCTGATCCTTCAAATTCAATCTGGTCCAGTTCCAGTGTGGTCACGATGCG
Source organism: Ruegeria sp. O6 (assembly GCF_056535045.1). Lineage (NCBI taxonomy): Bacteria > Pseudomonadati > Pseudomonadota > Alphaproteobacteria > Rhodobacterales > Roseobacteraceae > Ruegeria > Ruegeria sp. O6. The sequence continues at coordinate 149,810 of NZ_JBQERM010000006.1, forward strand.
CTCGATTGTTTTGGTCTGGTCGATCAGGCCGTTGACGCCGGCCATGATTAGGGTTTCACCGCCTTCGTTGCCGCGTTCCAGCATTTGGTCATAGGCAAACCCTGCTTCCGCGGTCGATTTGATCCTGCCAAGGGCTTGCATCGTGACGGCCAGTTTCGCCTTCATCTCGGCGTCCAGTGCCGGATCAGTTGCGATTACCAGATCGGCCAGCGATGCGCCTGATACAGGTGTGCCATCGATGCGGGTATAGCTGCCCAGATAGACGTTCAGAACGCCCAGTCCATCGTAGTAATGGCTGTTGTGGGTGTTGTCCGAAAAGCAATCATGTTCTTCTTCCGGGTCGTTCAGCATCAGGCCCAGACGCATCCGCTCACCCGCTTGTTCACCGTAAGACAGTGAACCCATACCGGTCAGGATCGCACTGACACCCGCGGTTTCATTTTCCATCAGCGCCGTGCGCGCCGCGCCGCCTTGTTTCCACTGATCGGCCATCCAGGTCAGATCGCTGACCAGCAGGTCGGTTGCGGCGCTCAGATACTGGGCACGACGGTCGCAATTGCCACCAGTGCAGGTATCGCCGTTTGCATAATCAGTGGCTGGACGGTTGCCTGCACCGGCCCCGTGGCCGTTCATGTCCTGACCCCACAGCAGGAACTCGATAGCGTGGTAGCCGGTTGCGACATTGGCTTCGATACCATCAGCTTCGTGCAGGGTTTCGCTCAGCAGTTCCGGAGTAATCTCGCTGGCGTCAATGGTTTCGCCCGACAGTTCGAAGCTGGGGTTGGCGATGACATTCAGAACCGCAAATTCGTTCTCATCCGTCGCGCCACCATAGGCCGCGTCGACATAATCAATCAGACCTTCATCCAGTGGCCAACCGTTTACTTTGCCTTCCCAGTCATCAACGATTGCGTTGCCAAAACGATAAACTTCGGTCTGTTGATAAGGCACACGCGCTGCAACCCATGCTGCCCGTGCCGCAGTCAGGGTCGCGTCCGAGGGTTCGGCAATCAGCGCACCGACTGCGTCCCGCAAAACCTTTGCCGCAGTCAGGCTGTCGTCATACTTGGCTTCGGCAATATCGGCATAGGTTTCCAGAATATCCGCTTTTGTCGGCACATTACCGGCAAAAGCAAAAGTGGCTGTCGCAAATGTCAAAGCGCTGGCTGTTGCAAACAACTTGGTCATGGAGGTCGATACTCTCTTTTCAGAACTGTCAGATCAGGCGGGTTTGTTCCCGCGGCGGCTTCCGTTGAAATAACTGAGTTAAAAAGTCAACATTGTCAATCTGAGTTTTTTTGTCGGATAATGAAACCGCTGACTCGGTTGCCACTATCCCCATATCTGGCGGGGGTTCGGTCCGGCGGATCACATTGTGCGGTACATGTTTCGGGCTAAAATCAGCCAAGTGATTCTTTGTAGGTGGTTTGTTGTTCATGAAGCGCGTGGTTCTGGCCTTGTTCCTGTTTCCTGCGGCACTTGCGGCGCAAGCAACGCAGGTTTCCACGCCTCATCACCATGGTTCGGCCCAGATCGACATCGTGTTTTCTGACACCGGGTTCGCCTTGGCGCTGAGGGTGCCAAGCATGGACATCGTCGGGTTTGAAACCCCGGTTGAAAACGATGACAGCCGCACACGTGTGGCCATAGCAATGTCAAAACTTTCCGACCCGCTGAACCTGTTCGTAACCCCGCCCGAAGCTGGGTGCTCTACGGTGGCCGCCCATGTGGTTCTGACATATGGCATCACACTGCAGAGTGGTGAGGCGAACGCAGTCACAGGCTCCACAACGGCGGAGGGTCACTCGGAGTTTCAGGCGGACTATGTCATTCAGTGTCAGGATATGAATGCGCTGAACATGATCGAGTTCGCCTATTTCGCGCGGTTCAGTGGGACCGACCAGCTGAACATCCACTTGAATACGAACGGGGTACAGGACGCTGTCGAAATCACACGCGCGGCACCATATCTCGATCTTCAGCCGGATCGATGAGCGCTGAAATCAAAAGAAAAACCACAAGTGGTGTTTCGGTTTGATGCTCTGGGGAATTGGTAGCGGAGGAGGGACTTGAACCCCCGACACGCGGATTATGATTCCGCTGCTCTAACCAACTGAGCTACTCCGCCGTGAGTGAGAGGCGATGTAAGCGAGGGGCCGGGAAGGGTCAAGAGGGAAATCGCCCTAACCGGGGAATTCTTTCACGGGCTCTTTCACCGGGTCCTGCAAGGGCGTCTGACGGAATATCGTGGTGTCCACCGTTCTGCGGATAAACGCGGCGCATATCTCCGGTTCTGTGATCAGGATCATATGACCCAGACCGTCAAGCTCTTCATAGCTCAGACCATATTTGACCATCGGCGGCCCGTGAAGGGCAGGGGACAGAAGCGCATCCTGACTTCCATACAATATCCCGCCGGGGACCGACAGCTCGGGGTATCTGGCCACCAGCACATCGCAACTGGCATCCAACCCGATAACGTCCTGCGAGGCCGTGACAAAGGCCGACGGGCGCAGCCCGAGTGCACCACCCGCACGGTCCAGAAAGTCATTTGGTGGGGTTTCAGGATCAAATGCCACGCCCAGACTGTGCGGCGCTGTTATTGAGGCCATGGGCACTGCAATCGTGTTGGCAATCAGGCTGCGCAGCCATTTGGTCCGGATCTCGAGCGGTTTGAAGATCACCGGTGTTTCAGGCACCCTGTGCGTTAGTGGTGCCAACAGAGCGAGGCCGGATACCCGCTCGGGGTGGTCTAAAGCCAGCGCCAGCGACACCGCACCACCCAGTGAATGCCCGACCAGCACGGCCTGATTCACGCCTTTGGTTTCAAGAAACTCAGCTATCATCGCGGCCTGCTGCGGCAATTGTGCGAGTTCTGCCGTATCCCGGGTTGAATATCCGCAACCGGGGCGATCCAGCGCGATGACGTGGAAATCCTCGGCCAGTTGATCTGCCAACGCGTAGGTAAAATGCTGTAACTGCCCAGCCAGACCATGAATCAGGATAACCGTCTGCGCGTCCGGATTGCCCTTTTCCACATAGTGGATGCTGCCGCCCTGCGCGGGCACGATCTGGCCCATCTGCGGCACGGTTTTTAGCCCCTGACGGGTTATACGCCGGGTCCACAGGGCCATGGCCAGAAGAAAGACGGCAAAGGCCGCAACCAGGCTAAGAAAAATTGTCATCTAGCTGTCTCCGGTCCTAATAGGGATGTATTGCTCCAATCCCGATTGTGACATGCGTTTCTGAAACTCGGCAACTGTTCCGGGCCAAAGCGTCGTGTTTTGCCCGTCCGCATCAATGTACCAGGATGTGCAGCCTCCGGTCTGCCAGACACTGTCCGCGTGGCGGTCCTGCATTTCCTGTGTAAAGGCCGCCTGTTTCGCCGCATCGGGGGTGATCACCGACAGTTCCTTGCGTTGCATCTCGCTCAGAACCCGGCCGATATGCCCGACCTGGGCTTCGATCATCAACACGACCGAATTATGCCCAAGCCCGGTATGAGGCCCCAGAAGGATGAAGAAGTTGGGAAAACCGGCTATCGCCGTGCCCAGATGAGCAGACATCCCGTTTGTCCAGGCCGACCGCAGCGTTAGCCCATCTGTGCCAGTAATATCCAACCTCTCTACGACATTGGTAACCTGAAACCCGGTGCCCCAGATCAGCGAGTCTGCCTCTGCCCTGGTGCCATCTGACGCGAGGATGCTGTTGCCATCGATACTGGCCACGCCGTGCGGAATGACGCTGACATTGTCGCGGGCCAGCGCCGGGTACCAGTCATTTGAACTGAGAATGCGTTTGCACCCAATTCGATAGTCCGGGGTCAGAATGCGCCGTTCTTCGGGGTCGGCAATCGCGCCTTCCAACGATTTTCGCCACATCTTCAGAGCAAAGTTCATCGCGCGTTCCTCGCCCCTGAACACGCGGTGACGAAACTCGAAGAACATGAAAATCAGTTTGCGCCGGATGCGCGGAAGCAGGGGAAGGTAGGCATATAGTTTGCGCACCCAAGGTGCGATCGGGCCGTCAGGGCGCGGCATGACGTAAGGCGCGCTGCGCTGAAAAACGGTGACGTGGCCCGCAACCTTGGCAATCTCGGGCACGAACTGAACGGCTGACGCCCCGGTGCCGACAACAGCCACATGCTTTCCGGTCAGATCGACGGTGTGATCCCATTCGGCCGAATGAAAACAGGGGCCGGGAAAACTGCCCGCGCCAGGAATGTCCGGAATGCTGGGATGATGCAGCGCGCCGATGGCCGAGACCAGAAACCGGGCCGACCAGAACTGGCCATCCATGGTTTCGACCTGCCAAAGCGTGCCATCCCATTTCGCCGATTTCAGCGCCTGCCCAAAGTGGCAAAGATCATACAACCCTTCCTGATGCGCGACATCTTGCAGATATTCCTGTATCTCTGCGCCACCGGCATAGGCGCGGCTCCAGTGCGGATTTGGGTGGGTCGCCATGGAATACAGATGCGAAGGCACATCGCAGGCGACGCCAGGATAGGTGTTCTCGCGCCACGTGCCACCGATATCTTCGGCCTTTTCCAGAATGGCGATATCTTTGATGCCACGTTTGCGCGCCTCAAGCGCCATCGTCAGCCCCGAGAACCCGGCACCGATGATCAGCATCTCTGTCGTGTGGTGCATTGAAGCGCCCCTCCTGAAACAACTTTATGGATATCTGTTGCAGATGTCTGCACGTGATTGGCAGTGAAGTAGGTCACACAAGGTAAATTGACCGAACGACCTTACGTGAACAGACATGGCGAAAAACCGTCATCAGGGCGGTGTCGCTTCCTGCAAACACATATCGCAATCAGAGAGGTGAACGCGGCGTAATTCCGCCAGTCTGATTCAAAACAGGAGGATTGCCCCTTGTCGACCCGTACTCTTACACGCGCTGGTGGGCGTTCCGCGCGCCGCGCTCTTCGCACTGCGCCGAATTTTGACATGCTGCCGGGGCTGACACGCGGCATCCCGCATTGCGAAGTTATGGACGGAAGTCAGGTTGAGCTTATCGACAAGGCCGCCATGGATATTCTTGAGAACGTCGGTGTCCAGTTCCGCGACCCGACCGCAGTGGAAGACTGGAAGAAAGCGGGGGCAAAGGTCGAAGAAGAGCTGGTCTTTCTGGACCGCAACATGGTGCGCGAGCTGATCGCGACCATTCCGGCGCAATTCACCTATCACGCGCGCGATCCGCAAAAGAACCTCGCTCTAGGCGGCAAGCACTCGATCTTCGTGCCGATGACCGGCGCGCCGTTTCTTCGTGATCTTGACGACGTGCGCCGGAACCCGACGCTGGACGATCTGGCGATGTTTCACAAACTGTCGCACATGATGCCCGCATTGCACAGCTCGGCCCATCATATCGTCGAACCTTACGACCACCCGATCAGCCAGCGGCACTTGCGCATCACTTATTCGTCGATGAAATACTCGGACAAAACCTTTATGGGCATGACCACCTCGCCCAGGAATGCCGAAGACGTGATGGACATGTGCGATATCCTGTTCGGCGAAGGTTTCATTGACGACCATCCTGTTACCACCGGCAACTGCAACGGCAACAGCCCTCTGGTCTGGGACGAAACCATGCTGGGTGCAATGCGCGCCTTCTGCCGCCGGAATCAGCCGGTTTTGTGCTCGCCCTTCGTTCTGGGCGGTGCCAATACGCCCGCATCGGTACCCGCAACCGTGGCACAGCTAACCGCCGAGGCGCTTTCGGCACTGGCTTATACGCAGGTGATCCGCAAGGGCTGTCCGGCGATTTGGGGGCATTATCTGTCAACCGTTTCGATGAAATCCGGTGCGCCGATGGCAGGGACGCCTGAAATCAGTCTGATGAATTTCATGATTGGTCAGATGGCGCGCTTTTACGATGTGCCATGGCGCACCTCGAACACGCTGGGCGGGGCCAAGACGTTTGACGCGCAGGCCGGGTACGAATCCGCCACAACTCTGGGCGCTGTTCTGCATGCAGGGGCCCACTACATCTGGCATTCGGCAGGCTGGAACGAGGCGGGGATGCATTGTTCGGTCGCCAAGTTTGTTGTGGACGCGGAACAATGCGCGATGGCCTATCGGATGGCGGAGGGGCCTAAATGGCATGATTTTGACGAAGGCTTGGCCGCAATTCCGGATGTGGGTCCCGGCGGGCACTATTTGGGGCATCCGCACACCCAGGAGAATTTTCAGACGGCTTTTTTCATGCCCGAACTGTTTGACAACAACTCGATCGAACAATGGGTGGCGGAAGGTGAAGTTGAAATCACCGAACGCGCTCTGAAATACGCGAGGAAGCTTTTAGCCGAGTATCAGGAACCAAAGCTGGACGAGGCCAAGAACGACGCCCTTCTGGACTATGTCGCCCGCCGTGAGAGGGAAATTCCGGCAGCAGATGAGCTAAACCAGACTTACTGACGGTCAAGTTCATTCCTTACCGGACCGCCACTCTTTCCAGATTAGATAGCTGTTGGCGGCAAGCGAGGCGAATGGCTCGGGCGGCAAACGCGGCAAGTCCGGTTGCGCCAGAAAATGATCGGCGATGTCAGACTGCTGGTCCAACAACAGTTCAGCGATGCCCATGCCTTGCAGTGTTCCCCGTGCAATGCCCAGACCGTTCTGACAACAGGCTGAGTAGACACCGTCCTCAAGCTCGCCGAACGCAGCCGATCCATTGCGGCTGAGGCAAAGCATCCCGGCCCAGCGATGTTCCATCTGCACATCCGGCAGATGCGGGAAGCGTTCCCTAAACTTTCGGTCATGCACCCAGCCTGCATTGCGCAGTCGCATTGGACTGGTCTCGATTGTTGGATGAAAGCTGGAGCAGGTGCGGATCAGGATGCGATCCCCATAGCTGCCGGAAATGCGCCGTACTGACGTCCCCATCGGGTTCGCTGGCGTCACCGACCAGCGCGACTTCCCGCCTAGTGTCTTGATCTGCGCCTCGTTCAGCGGGGCTGTGAGCGAGGCGTAAAGGCAAATGTGCATCAATTGCCGCTGGTAGAACCCAAAGCTCTCCAGGTGGCCGTTATTGGCCAGAATTATCCGCCCGGTGCTCACCTTGGCCTTGTTGGTGCTGACCACCCAGCCTGCGCCTTGTTGTTCCAAACCGGTGACGGGTGAATGCTCGAACACTTCGATCTGCCCGGCCAGACGGGCGGATAGCGCACGCACATAAGCCGCAGGCTGAATCATCACTGTCCCCGGCGCATAAAGTCCCGAGGTATAGTGCGGGCTGCCCGTGACCTCTTGCATCTGCTGCTGATCTAAAAGCTTATGCGGCTCGCCCAGTTTGGTCAGGTGCGCGGCAAAGGCGCGGTTTTGCGCGTCGCCCGCTTTGGTGGCGGCGGCATTGTATTTGCCGCAAGGGTCGAACATTTCCTGTGGCAGCCCGCAATCGGAGGCCACTTCGGTCGCAAAGGCAATGGCCTTGCGGTTCAGCGCAATGGTGGCGCGATCTGCCTCTGATCCCTTGCCTGCGTAGTTGTCCGAGGCCAAGTCATGGGGCAGGTCGATCATAAACCCGGAATTTCGGCCTGCCGAGCTGTCCGCGAAGCGGCCGGCTTCCAGCAGAACGATTTTCAGGGAAGGATCCAATTGATGCAGCCGCCGCGCCGCGCTGAGCCCGGCAAACCCACCGCCAACTATTGTGATATCTGCGGTCAGGTTCCGTTCCAGCACCGCCAGAGGTGTTTGGGGCGGCAGAATCGCATTCCAACCCGACGGGCCTGTCTGCCGGGGTAGCCTTTTTGCGTCATGTCGACTCAATCGACGGCCTCATCCGCGTCATCGGCCAGATCGATCCAGATGGTTTTCAACTGGGTGTACTGGTCATGCGCGTGGATCGAGTTATCGCGACCCCCAAAACCCGACTGCTTGTAACCACCGAAAGGTGTCGTGATGTCACCTTCGCCGAAGCTGTTCACCGTCACGGTGCCTGCGCGGATCATCCGCGCACCACGTATGGCGCGTTTGACATTGGCCGTGAAGATTGAGGCGCATAAGCCATAGTCGGTGTCGTTCGCGATCTGGATCGCTTCATCGAAGCCCGAGACTTCAATTACCGACAAGACAGGGCCAAAGATCTCCTCGCGCGCCAATGCAGCGTCGTTGCCGGGCACTTCGACCACGGTGGCCTCGACAAACCCGTTGTCCGCTTTGCCACCGATCACCACGTTCTCGGCCTGATCCAGATAGCCACAAACCTTGGTGTAGTGGTCTTCGCTCACCAGTGCGCCCATGCGGGTTTCGGGGTCGAGCGGGTCGCCGGTGTTCCATTGTTTGACGTGATGCGCGATGCGCTCCAGCAGCTCGGCCTTCACTTTCTTATGCACGATCAGGCGTGACGAGGCCGAGCAGTTCTCCCCCATGTTCCAGAATGCGCCATTGACGATATGCGCCGCCACCCGGTCGAGGTTTTCGGCATCCTCCATCACGATGGCAGGGTTCTTGCCGCCCATCTCAAGCACCACCTCTTTGGCGTTGCTTTCCGCCGAATAGGTCAGAAAGCGTTTGCCGGTCACGGTCGAGCCTGTGAAGGACACCATGTCGATATCCATGTGCCGCCCAATGGGTTCGCCCACCTCGGTCCCGCCACCAGGTACGATGTTCAGTACACCGCGTGGCAAACCGGCCTCCATCGCCAATTCGGCAAGGCGCAGGGCCGTCAAAGTGGTTTCCATCGCCGGTTTCACAACAACCGAACAGCCTGCCGCCAGTGCTGGCCCTATCTTCCATGCCAGCATCAGCAGCGGAAAGTTCCACGGCAGCACCAGACCGACGACGCCGATTGGCTCGCGCACCACCATGGCGATGTGATCGTCGCTGGCGGGCGAAACCTGATCGTAAATCTTGTCAATCGCCTCGGCGTGCCACTTCAGGCAGTGGATCGTCTCGGGCACATCAACAGTTTCGCAGTCAAAGATCGTCTTGCCGCTGTCGATGCTTTCCATCACGGCCAGTTCACGGGCGTTGCGGGTTACCAGTTTGCACAACCCGATCAATACATCCTTGCGATCGGACGGATGCAGCTTGCTCCAGCGGCCATCGTCAAACGCCTCACGAGCTTTCGCGACCGCAAAATCCACATCCGCCCCATCGCAGGATGCGATATCGGTCAGCTTTTCACCGGTTGCAGGGTTCTCTGTCGCAAAGGTCTGGCCCGAGAACGACGGACGGAATACGCCGTCGATAAAGGCACCTGTCGGCAGGTTCAGACCTGCGGCGATGGATTTGTACTCGTCCTGTGTCAGCAGATCCATGTTTGTCACCCCTCAGCCACGATGTCAGCGATTGTCTTCGTCAGCACGCGCGTAACCTGCTCCAGCGCGCGCTTGTCATCTTTGTTCAGGCCCTTCAGTGGAGGCCGCATGATACCCGCGTCGATACCGTTCATGGTGACGCCATGCTTGATGGTCTGGATGAACTTGCCACCCTGTTCCAGCACCCGCATCAGTGGCATCATCGCAGACATGATCCGGCGCCCTTTGGCAAAGTTGCCTTCGATCACGCAGGCCTGATACAATGCCACATGTTCTGCTGGCAGGAAGTTCGAACCGCCGCAGACCCAGAATGGTGCGCCCCAGGCGAAAAACTCCAGTGCCTGGTCGTCCATGCCACAGCCCAGCTGGATATGCGGATAATCCCGCGCCAACAGATGCACCCGGTTGATATCGCCCGAGCTTTCCTTAATGCCGCAGAAATTTCGGCTGCGACCCACGCGGTCAAGGAACTCTTCCCCCATCATTGTGCCGGTACGGTGCGGATAGTTGTACAGCATCACCGGCAGGTCGGCGGCCTTGTCGATGGCCAGTGCATTCAGCGCGTTTTCGCGATCCGTCGGCACCGAGTAGGGCGGGCTGGCCAACAGGATGGCGTCCGCGCCGATATCGCGCGCGCCAGCGGCCAGTGCAATCGAGTCCGAAGTCAGCATCGCGCCCGTGCCAACGACCAAGGGCAACCGCCCTTTCAGGCGCTGATGCGTGAATTTGGCCAGTTCCAGCCGCTCCGCCACGGTCTGGGCATAATTCTCACCTGTGGATCCGCCGGAAATCAGGCCGTGCACACTATTTTCGATCAGGTATTCGATCACGTCGGACAGGGCGTCCCAGTTCACGCTGCCATCGTCGTGATAGGGGGTGACCACAGGGGTATATATCCCTTCAAACTTGAAAATCGGGTTCATTCCGTCCTCATGCGGGTTTCGAAAATGGTGGGATACCCATCGGCACATCCAGCGCGTCAGGCATCACGAACATCCCGATCTGATCCCGGGACAGGTTCCAGTGATCCTCGGCCAGTTTCGCCGCCGCGGCTTCATCGCGTGCCTCGATGGCTGCGATGATCGCGTCATGCTGTTGGCTGGCCAGCGACAGGTTTTCGGACATTTCAACTGTCTGTGGCCGGTAGAACGTCATGCCAATCCGTGCATGATCGATCAGCAGCCGGTTGAATGACGGCAGCAGGTAGACATTGCCGGACATCTCTCCGGTCACGTCATGAAAACGGTTGTTGGCAAGTGCGCGATCCTCGACCGACCCTGAACGAAGGGCAGCTTTGAACGCGTGCTGAGCCGCTTTCAGGTCAGCGATTTGCGCGTTAGTCGCGTTCACTGCCGCCAGACGCAGGATGGCCCCGTAGACCATCGGCGCGGCAAGGAAGAAATCGCGCAGTGTGGTGTAGGACATTTCCGAAACACGGGCGCTGCGGTTTTTTCGCAGATCCAGATAGCCTTCGCCTGCCAGTTGACGAAACACCTCACGCAGAGGCGTGCGCGACAGGCCGAATTCATCGGACAAATGCGCCTCATCCAGATCGTCACCTGGACGAAGGCGCAGCGTCAGGATGGACATCTTCAGGTGTTCTCTGAGCGCATTTTTGCGCGACTTGGCTTCGTCTTTCATCCTTTGGCCTCACTATGTCCTCTGGCTGCCGTGTCCGAATCGCGGTGGTCGTATTTTTGTATTTCTAAAAAATACAACTTGTATACAAAAAAATCTCGTGCAGCATGGGTGTCTGCAAAATAGACTCACGCTTGGGCGTCGGCCCAGTTTGGAAATGGTCCTGCTCATGCCTCAGACGCAGCACTTCGCCTTCATCCTTGTCGAGGAGTTTTCGCACCTCGCCTTTTCCTGTGCGGTCGAACCGCTGAGGATCGCCAACCTTGTAAGTGGCGAAGAGCTGTATCGCTGGTCATTTGTATCCGAACAGGGCGAGCAGGCCGTGTCTTCCAATGGGTCCGTCACCCTTGTGCATTCCGGACTTGAGGAACTGTCCAAGTGCGATCAGCTCTTTGTTTTGTCGGGCATTCACATGCGTGACCACGTGACCCGTTCCCTTCTGGCCACACTGCGGCGCGAACGAGCGCGTGGAACGCGGATCGGGGCATTGTGTTCCGGCGCGTGGCTGCTGGCCGAGGCCGGGTTCCTCAACGGTATGCAGGCGGCGATCCATTGGGAATACCACGACGCGTTCATGGAGGCGTTTCCGGATGTCAATCTGGTGCGCAGCGTCTTTGTCGCCGACGAAAAACACATTACAGCATCAGGTGGAACCGCGACCGCAGACCTGATGCTGCATCTGATCGAACGAGACCATGGCGAAGAGCTGGCCACCGATGTTGCGGATCAAATGGTCTATAACACTGTGCGTAATGCGACCGCTAAGCAGCGCGTTTCGCTGCAGTCGCGCAATGGAATGCGCAATGCCCATCTGGCAAAGGCGATAGATATTATGCAGGACAGTCTGGAAACCCCAGTTTCACCATCCTTCATTGCAGACAATTTGGGTATCTCCACCCGTCAACTTGAACGGTTGTTTGGCAAGTACCTCAACACTTCGCCCAAACGGTACTTTATGGAAATGCGGCTGGAACGGGCCCGGAAGCTGCTTTTGCAAACCGAAGCGTCGGTCACCGAGGTCGCCGTGGCCTGCGGCTTTGAAAATCCGGGACATTTCTCTCGGGTATACCGGTCCAGTTTTGGCATCACACCGCACGCGCAGCGCAACAAGATCAACTGAAATCGGATAAATTGCTGCTTCTACCTGCCGGCGGGGGTGCCGCGATCCGCCGACCTTGAACAGGTCCGACCTGGCACCCCCTGATCCCGCCGAGATACCCCCTCGTTAAAACTGGACTAGTCAACAGATCGGCAGGATTACCCACCAATAGATCTCGATATTGGCATAAGTATATCAAGAACTTGTCATCGACAGGTTTGTTGTGCCCTGTTTCGTTAATCTACCGTTAATTTAAGGCTCAGATTGAGGCTTTGATTGTGGGTAATCTGCAATATCGACATGCGGTCGCCGCAATCTGTTCAACCTGATGGCGTGTCGTGATTTGTGTCAGGCCTCAGAGGTTTCTAAAAGGAATCTGTTTCACGGTTCAAAACAAGTAGTGAACATATCACTGAGGTTTGGTCGACCCACGCTCGGACAACGCGCCTGCCGATCATCTTTGAAGGCAAAAAACGAACGAATCCAATCCAGGTCAGAATCAAGACAGCATTCGACGGGCAACTTGACGGGTTGTGAGGAAACCCAGGTCAAGATTGCGCGCCGTTGGAATATGGCTTTGAGGCCGTAGATTGTACGTATCTGGCATGCTGCGCTGACGACACTGATATCCAGTACGACCAGAAGCGATCGGAAGCCGTCAGTCCAGATGATAGGACAGAAACCGTTCTGTCCCGCCGGTACTATACCCCCACTGTGCTTTGACACCGAAAACTTCTGAAACGGTTTCCAAAGACAGGGCATGTTCGGGCGGGCCAAGAGAGACCAGCCGCCCTTTTGACAAAACAGCCACCCGGTCACAGGCCATCGCCTGATTCAGATCGTGCAGCGCCATCACTGTCGTCACTTTTAGAATTCGAACACAGTTCAGGATCGACAGTTGGTGATGAATGTCCAGATGGTTGGTCGGTTCGTCCAAAAGCAAGAGTCCCGGTTGCTGAGCCAAAGCGCGTGCGATGTGCAGTCGCTGGCGCTCTCCTCCCGACAATGTCGCCCATTCTCTGTGTGCCATATCGGCCATTTCCACGGTTTGCAGGGCTTTGTCGACTTGCCAGGTGTCCTCGGCGCGCCACGGCCGTAAGGCCGACAGCCAGGGCGTGCGGCCCAGTTCGACCACGGATCGTGCAGTCACGCGTTCGGCCGTATCAGCCTGTTGTTCAACGATGGCAATCCGTTGGGCAATTTGTCTGCGCGACAAATGCGAAACGGGATGACCCGCTATGACGACTTTTCCTGAAACCGGACGTACCAACCCCGCCAGCAGGCGCATCAGCGTTGATTTCCCTGAACCGTTAGGTCCGACCAAAGCAAGTGTTTCGCCGGGCTCCACGACAAAGGATACGTCTGACAGCAAAGTCTTGCCGCGAACGGAATATGTCAGGTTTTTCGCCTCGATCTTCATCGGGCGCTCCTCTGGCCGCGCACCAGAATTACGGCAAAGGCAGGCGCACCGATCAGGGCGGTGACCACCCCAATCGGCAGAACCTGACCCGGGATGATGATGCGCGACACGATATCTGCGCCGATCAGGAAGACCGCTCCGATCAAGGCGGCGGTTGGGATAAGCCTGCGATGCCCCGGTCCCACAAGGAACCGGGCAGCATGAGGGATGACCAGCCCGACAAAGCCAATGGATCCGACGATAGAAACCATGACAGCTGTTGTAAGTGCGGTCGCAAAGATCAGGGTTGCCTGCACCCGACGTACCGATATGCCCAGCGAGGCCGCTGAATCAGAGCCGAAAATAAAGGCGTCCAGTGCTCTGGCGTGAAAGCGGCAAATGAGCCAACCGACAAGGGCCACCGGAATGGCCAGATACACATCCGGCCAGCGCACGCCGCTGAGGTTTCCCATCAGCCAGAACATGATCCCGCGCGCCTGATCGGCATTGGCGGATTTGGCGATGATGAAGGCCGTCAGCGCATTGAACAACTGAGACCCGGCAATTCCCGCCAGGACGATCTGTGCCGTCGCAGCCCGTCCGCCCCCTGCGCCAGCGGCTCGGGCCAGCAACGCGACAAAACCAAAAGCCAAAAGCGCGCCATTGAACGCGCCAAAAGACAGCGACAAGGCCCCCCCACCCAAACCAGCGATGGTTACAGCCACGGCACCCGTCGAGGCCCCGGCAGAAATGCCCAAAATGTAAGGGTCGGCCAACGGGTTGCGCAGCAAAGCCTGCAACACGACCCCTGCGACAGCCAGACCGGCACCGCAGGACGCAGCGACCAGAGCGCGAGGAATCCGGTAGCTCCAGATAATACCCTGATCAATTGGGTCTACAGGAAAGTCCACTCCGGCCAGCTTGTTGGCCAGAACGGAGAGAACCAAATCGGGCGACAGAGAGGTTTCCCCGATCATCGCGCCCGCAAGAACCGCCGCAATCAACAATGGCACGGTAAGGCACGCAGCCTTGAAACCCTGCCGTAAAATTGCGGCGACCTCGTTCACAGGTTGTTTCCGATGGTATCCAGCTTCTCGGCCAGATCCTCCAGCGCCGGGATTGCGCGGATGGTGGCGTCCATGGCCTGCGCATCCATAATGACGATCCGGTCATTTTTGACCGCATCCATCTGGCTGGTCACCAGATCAGTGCGCAGGAACTCCAGCTTTTTCAGGTAGTCGTCCGCAGCAAAGCGACGGCGGTCCATCTTGGCGATAACAATCACCGTCGGATTGGCTTTGGCAATGGTTTCCCAGCCCACTGTTGGCCATTCTTCATCCGTCTCGACGACGTTGCGGATACCCAATTTACTCATCATGTATCCCGGTGCGCCTTTCTGTCCGGCCACAAACGGGTCGCTTTCCATTTCGGGAGAGGAAAACCAGAATACGGCTGACACATCGTCCAGCTTCACGGTTTGCGCCTTGGCGACGGCTGCGGCTTCGCGGGCCTTGTACTCGGCAACCAGGTCCGTGCCGCGTTCGGATACATCAAAGGCTGCCGCCAGTTCTTCGATACCCTGATACAGCGTATCGGTCGAGAACGCTTGCAGGCGGGTGCCATCGCCGCCGACCGTATTGTCTTTGCCGATGCAATCTGCAGGCATTACGTACGTTGGAATGCCCAGTTCGTGAAATTGCTCACGCGTGGCGACGATGCCCTCGGGTCCGACATGCCATTCATATTGCGCTGCGACCAGTCCCGGCCGCTTGGCAACAACGCTTTCAAAGCTGGGATCATTGTCCGCCAGACGCTCTACCTTGGCATTCACCTCGGCATATTCAGGCAGCACCTCGTTGAACCAGACCGAAGTTCCAAGAACCTGCTCGCCCAGACCCAGCGCATAAAGCACCTCGGTCGCGGCCTGGCCGACCGTGACTGACGACGTCACTGGCGCGTCAAACGTGACCGAGTGACCGCAGTTTTCGATAGAAAGGGGAAAGTTTCCTTCGGCGGCAGCGCTGGTAGCCAGCAAGGAAAGGCCAAACAGGCCAGTGCGTAGAAACATGACAATCGATCTCCATGTGTCAATGACCAGAGAACGGGTGAATGGGCATTTACCGAAGCAACAGGCGCTTTACTGCCTGCCGTGAGCGCAGGGTAGAAAATAGACCGCCCGGCGCGTTTCTTCGGCAACCTCCCCGGACAACCCCGCCCGGCGTGTTTCGGTTTCATACCGGCAGGTCTCCTGACTGACGGGTCTTTGTCTGTCCTGTCTTCCCAGACCAAAATGGCCCAGTGACGGAAATGGACAGCGCTCGCCGCCTACAGTTGCGGGGGCAGTTCCGGTTGGCACCAAAAGGCACCTCGGATTCCCTCTTAGCCACATCGGGACCGGTAAAACGCGGGTACCTTAACACTTACCCTGCGGCAAGAAAAAACTCCGGGGTCTTTCCTATTTTCTCGCAAGAGCATGCACCTGCGCGTCTCAACATGGCGCTGATATCAGAAAAGCCGCTGAGAACGCGCCAAAATCCGGACCCAGATTCATAGTGTGTGATATTAGGGAAAATCATGGCTGGGGTGGTAGGATTCGAACCTACGATACACGGTACCAAAAACCGCTGCCTTACCACTTGGCTACACCCCAACGGTGAGCGGCTATCTACGATTGTTGATGGCAGGGTTCAAGAGCGTTTTGCAAAAAAAGCGAGCGCCGTAAATTTTTTTTGAAGGCCCCTCATTTGGTGTCGATCAACACCGCTCCGGTACGGTTGCCTTCCTGTACCATCGCATGGGCGGCAGCGCATTCTTCCAGTGTAAAGACCTTATGTACGGGGCAGATCAATGCGCCATCAGCCAGTGCCTTGTGTAGAGTCTCTATTGCGGCGGCGCGCAAATCTGCGGGCAGCAGGTAGATCAGGACTGCCTCGAGTGTCACGGCCTTGAACATCATGGGTCCAAAGGGAAAGACAGGTGTCATATTCCGGGCAGATCCATATGCGTTGATACGGCCGTTCTCGGCGATGACGGCAATGTTGGTGTCAAGGTTCTGTCCAAATTCGACATCGACGATTCGACCAATTGTACGTCCATCATTTGCGTCGAGAATCTGATCCGAAAGGTGTTCACCGGAGTAGTCGAGAACGACATCTGCACCGGCTGCCTTGACCCGGTCAAAGCTGCGGGTGCTGGCCGTTGCGATCACATTGGCTCCGGCCCATTTGGCAAGCTGGACAGCCAGATACCCGACAGTACCCGCCCCACCATGGATCAAAATGGTTTGCCCGCGCGGCGTGCCGCCCGAGAACACTGCGTGGCTTGCGGTAAGGCCCGGAATTCCAAGAATCGCTCCGGTTTCAAGTGACACCGTCTCGGGCAGTTCTACAGCCTGAGATTCAGGCAGGGTGATGTGGCTGGCAGCTGTACCGAACGCGCGTTGCCATTGCCCGTTCCAAATCCACACGCGCTGACCAATCCGCGTCGCGGGTACGCCATCGCCAACCGCTGTGATGACTCCAGCCCCGTCGCTGTGCGGAACGATCAGCGGAAACGGAGGTTCTGTGACACCCGGTCGGGTTCCCGCGCGGGCCTTGACGTCCGAGGGATTTACGCCGGAATAAGACAACTCGACCGTGACTTCACCCGGTCCAGGCGGAACTGGGGGAATATCCTGTATGCGCAAGACATCGACAGCGTCTCCGAAGGCTGAATAGGTGACTGCGCGCATAGGGTCCTCCGTTTAGGTCGAGTTAAGCGGCGATTGGGCCGGTAACTCAAACAGCTTGTCGCGCTTTTTCGGGGCGATGCGCAACCGCGGATACCGGAAATTGTCTTTCGCCTATTCCCGAATTTCGGAAGAATCGACGCCCCAAAGGTTCGATTTCAGTGTCCAGCCACGGTATCCGCCGGCGGTGATCCTGCACCAGTCCAGCGAACAGGCTCCAAGGCGCGCCACCACTCCGGTCTCGAAATGGGCATTCACGGGCGAGGTCGGGTCGGGGCGGGCATAAACAGGCAGCATCTCGGATTCGATCAGCACCGTTCGGACGCCAGACAACAAGGCATAGTGAACCCAGCCACCCGCGCCGTCGCGGTCTTGGACCTTGCGCCAGTTGCCGTATTCGGCAGTGACCTGCAGCGGCATGCCACGCCTTTTGAATACCCAATCGATTCGGTGGGTTAGGGATGGTCCGCGCCGCACGTTCCCTTCGGCTGCCTTCATCGACACATATCGGGGCAGGGGCAGGTTGGTGACCGATCCGCGTTTGACTTCGGCATGTGCGGCACAGACACCGAACATGACCAGAAATACGGAAACTACCGCCAGAGATCGGCGTTTTACCGGTCGAATACCACTCACTGACTGCCCGCTCTTATGCCTGTTGATCCGGTTTTGAAAAAAGGTCGACACAATGCCATTGGGGTTCTTGTGCCCCGCCTTATCCTGCGCCACGATGCCATGGCGCGCGTCCGTTTGCAAAGCAGTGGGAGAGCCGAGGTGCCAAGAGAACGTTTAAGTGTTGTCGTTACGCGACGGTTGCCTGAGGCAGTAGAAACCCGGTTAAGCGAATTGTTTGACGTGCGCCTGCGCGACGACGACACCCCAATGACGCGTGAAGAATTAGTAGCAGCGGTGCAGGATGCCGATGTTCTGGTGCCTACGGTGACCGATACCATTGATGGCGGGCTATTGGGTCAGGCAGGTGAAAAACTGCGGCTGATCGCCAATTACGGGGCCGGTGTCGACAATATCGATGTGGCGACGGCGCGGCAGCGCGGCATATTGGTGTCCAACACGCCCGGTGTGCTGACCGACGACACGGCAGATATGACCATGGCCCTGATTCTCGCTGTCACACGGCGCATTCCCGAAGGGTTGAGCGTCATGCAGCAAGGCGACTGGACCGGGTGGGCCCCCACCGCGTTTCTGGGTGGTCGCATTGGCGGGCGGCGTTTGGGTATTCTGGGCATGGGCCGGATCGGACAGGCTGTGGCCCGCCGCGCCAAGGCGTTTGGTATGCAGATCCATTATCACAACCGCCGCAGATTGCGCCCAGAGATTGAGCAAGAACTAGAGGCGACCTATTGGGAAAGCCTGGATCAGATGGTGGCGCGTATGGATGTGATATCTATCAACTGCCCATCGACACCGTCTACCTTCCACCTGATGAACGCGCGCCGCCTAAAGCTGATGAAACCCTCGGCAGTGATCGTGAATACTTCGCGGGGTGAGGTTATTGACGAGAACGCTTTGACCCGGATGATCCGTGCGGGGGAAATTGCGGGCGCGGGGCTGGATGTCTACGAACAGGGAACCGGTGTGAACCCGCGCTTGCGGCAGTTGCCGAACGTGGTTCTACTGCCGCATATGGGGTCGGCCACGCTGGAGGGCCGGGTTGAGATGGGTGAAAAAGTCATCATCAACATCAAAACCTTCGAAGATGGCCACCGCCCACCGGATCAGGTTGTGCCTGCGATGCTCTGACGCGTCGGAAAGGATCATGGATGGACGTGTTTGAAGGGGGATGCCGTTGTGGAAAACTGCGCGTCACGGCTTCGGGTTGTCCTCTTCGCGTCGGGATTTGCCATTGTCTGGACTGCCGCAAACACCACGGCGCGTTGTTTTATGCGGCGGCTATTTTTCCGGCGGATGCGGTTAAGATCACCGGAAATGTGAAAGGTTATTCCGACCGGTACTTTTGCCCTGATTGCGGATCTCCGGTATTTGCCCGAAGCGGTGCCGAAGTCGAAGTGCATCTGGGCTGTCTTGACGCGCCTGACCAATTCATACCGACATATGAATGCTGGACCAAACGACGCGAGGCGTTGCTACCCGAATTTGCCGAGACAACCCGCTATGATCAGGATCGTCGCGCCGAAGAAACCGAACCATAGGGGAAATGGCGAAACTTCGCTGTGATAACACGCTGCCATGCCTGATCGTTGCAGAGGGGGCAAAATCCTTACAGGATTGAAAATAAAGATTGTATTGGAGGGTTAGAACAGATGAGACACGTTTCAGCACTGCTGCTTACTACCGCACTTGCTATTTCGACACCGGGGTTCGCGCAGGAAACAGCCGATGCCGTTGCACCCGAAGCCGCGACAGAAGGGCAGGTTCAGGCGATGACCGACGAGGTTATTGCGGCCCTCGAAGCCAAGCTTGAGGGCGTTCCGGTCACATCCGAAAACTGGATGATAGCTGCGGCCAATCCGCTGGCGGTCGAGGCAGGGGCCAAAGTGCTGCGCGCGGGCGGGTCTGCCGCGGATGCGATGGTTGCTGTGCAGGTCGTGCTGGGGCTGGTCGAGCCGCAATCTTCTGGTCTGGGCGGGGGAGCGTTTCTGGTTTGGTACGACGCGGCCAGCGGGCAGATGACAACACTGGACGGGCGCGAAACGGCACCCCTTGCCGCTACCCCGACGCTGTTTCAGGATGAAAACGGCGAGCCGCTGAAATTCTTCGATGCGGTGGTGGGCGGATTGTCGGTGGGTACACCGGGTACGCCTGCACTGCTGGAAGAGGCGCATCGAAGATGGGGGCGCGCGTCTTGGCCCGGACTGTTTGCCGACGGTATCCGATTGGCGGATGAAGGGTTTCTTGTTTCCCCGCGTCTGGCCAGCCTTGTAGAAAACGATGCTGACCGCCTGTCGCGCTTTCCCGAAACAGCCGCATATTTCCTGCCTGACGGTCAGCCGTTGCAGCAGGGCCAGCGGTTGATGAACCCGGATTATGCCGAAACATTGCGCGTGCTGGCCAGCGATGGCGCTGCCGGTTTTTACGGAGGTGAGATCGCTGCGGATATCGTGCGAACTGTTCGCAATGCCCCAGGAAATCCCGGCGTTCTTGCAGGGGTGGATTTGGCGCTCTACCAGGTGATCGAACGTGAACCGGTCTGTGCCGAATACCGCGCCTACGAGGTTTGCGGCATGGGCCCGCCGTCGTCGGGTGCGCTGACCGTCGGGCAGATTCTGGGGATGTTGAACAGCTATGATCTTGCAGCAATGGGCGCTGAGAGCGCCGAGGCATGGCGCCTGATCGGCGATGCTTCGCGCCTCGCCTTTGCGGATCGTGGGCGGTACATGGCCGATAGCGATTTCATACCCATGCCCACCAAGGGGCTGGTTGATCCGGGTTATTTGACCCAGCGGGCGGCATTGCTGGAAGGCGAAATGGCCTTGTCCGAGGTCGCACCGGGCCAACCGGAATTTGACCATGCTTTGATTTGGGCAGACGACGTGTCGCTGGAGCTGCCGTCAACCTCGCATATCTCGATCGTGGACAGCTATGGCAATGTGCTGTCGATGACGACGACGATCGAGAATGGTTTTGGGTCGCGCCTGATGACAAACGGGTTCCTGCTGAACAACGAGCTTACTGATTTCTCGTTCAAGACACACAGCGACGGTGTGCCGATTGCCAACCGGCTGGAGCCTGGCAAGCGTCCGCGCTCATCCATGAGCCCGACTATCGTGTTGCAGGATGGCGAGCCGGTTCTGGCTATCGGGTCTCCGGGCGGCAGCCGGATTATCGGCTATGTCGCCAAGTCCATCATCGCCTGGGCCGATTGGGGAATGGACGTGCAGCAGGCGGTTTCCCTGCCTCATCTGGTCAACCGGTTCGGAACATATGATGTTGAGGCGGCGACTTCTGCGGAAGGATTTACAGACGCGCTTGCTCAGTTGGGTTTTGAAGTCAACGCACGCGACCTGACTTCGGGGCTGCACGCCATCGAAATCGGTGACGGGCTGAGCGGTGGTGCCGACCCGCGCCGCGAAGGGATTGCGCTGGGCGAATAGACCCTCGGTATTAGTGGGGATTGCCTGCTTTCAACGGGCCTTTTAGTCATAGGCTGAAAGGCCCGAAATGTTTTGGGGCAGGGGAGGATGACAATGGTGCAGGCAACCGCATTGCCAAGGAATGAAGCTGGTATTGAAACCGTCATAAGCATTCTCAAGCAGCGCTTTGGCGACAGGTTGCAAACGGGTGCCGCTGTCCGTGAACAACATGGGCACACCACGACCTGGATCGAAAACCAAAGCCCCGATGCCGTGGTTTTCCCGCATTCGACGCAGGATGTTTCGGACATCGTCAAAACCTGCGCGGCGCACCGGGTGCCAGTGATCCCGTTCGGAACAGGAACATCACTGGAAGGGCATGTAAATGCGCCGGCGGGGGGCGTCTCGGTCGATCTGACACAAATGGATAGTGTGCTTGCAGTTCATGCCCAGGATCTGGATTGTGTCGTGCAGCCCGGTGTCACGCGCGAAGCGTTGAATACCCATCTGCGCGATCTGGGCCTGTTCTTTCCGATTGATCCCGGGGCGAATGCGTCGCTGGGTGGGATGGCTGCCACTCGCGCGTCGGGCACCAATGCGGTGCGCTATGGGACGATGAAGGACAACGTTCTCAGCCTTGAAGCCGTGATGCCAGACGGTCAGATCATCCGTACCGGGCACCGGGCCAAGAAATCTTCGGCCGGCTATGATCTGGCCCGTCTTCTGATCGGGGCGGAAGGCACGCTGGGAATCATCACCGAGCTGACATTGCGGTTGCAGGGTATCCCCGAAGCGATCAGTTCGGCCCGGTGTTCCTTTCCGACCGTCGATGCCGCGTGCCGTGCGGTGATGATGACGATTCAGTATGGCATCCCGGTTGCCCGGATCGAGTTGCTGGACGAGTTGTCGGTTCAGGCCGCCAACGCCTATTCCGGGCTGAGTCTGCCGGATACACCGTTGTTGTTGCTGGAGTTTCACGGCTCGGAAAGCGGTGCCACAGAGCAGGCTGAAACCTTTGGTCAGATCGCCGAAGAGTTTGGCGGCACGGATTTTGCAGCGACTTCGACCACCGAAGAACGGAACAAACTTTGGCAGGCACGGCACGATATGTATTGGGCGTGTCTGCAACTGCGCCCCGGTGCGCGGGGCATCTCGACCGATGTCTGTGTACCGATCTCGCGTCTGGCCGAATGTGTGACCGAGACCCAGGAGAAAGCTGCCGGCCTCGGCTTGCTGGCCCCAATCGTGGGTCATGTTGGGGACGGCAATTTCCATACGCTGCTGCTGATCGACATGGAAAACGTTGAAGAAGTTGCCAAGGCCGAGGCGTTTGTCGGCTGGCTGAACGACATGGCAATATCCATGGAAGGCACATGTACCGGTGAACATGGCATCGGGCAGGGAAAGCGACCGTATCTGAACAGGGAACTGGGTGCTGCCACGCGGTACATGGCTGCGATCAAGGCCGCACTGGACCCAGACAACATCATGAATCCCGGCAAGATCTTGTCGGACGACACGTAGCCATATTCACCCCCTGGTCCGTATTTGCGCCCTCAAAACGTCCACATGTCATGGTTTCAAAGGGTTGATGACAGAGGATGGTCGACATGAGCGTAAAATATCTGGCGGGGTTTGTAGCCATCTGCGGGTTGGCCGTTGTAGGGCTGGACTATGTTCAGCAAGCCAAAGCATCGGAAAGTGGTTTGGGCGTGAAAGAATATCTTGCCTCGGTCTCCTCGCGTGTCGGTCTTTCTGACGGCTGGTTCACGGCAGAGGCGCAGCCTTCGCCATCACAGGAACCGGCGGTGAAGAATCCCTCGGAAGAAAGTGGCAAATTAGTTTGCGTCTCGGTCGGAACAAGCAAACGTTGCCGTTCCGGTGGTTGAGGGCAGCGGTCCAACGAATGAATTGCGACCCGCTTTCGATATTCGGGTCGTTTTTTTCATATCACTGGTCGGATGAATGTCGCGCTTTCCCCCTTAAGTGCGCCATATGGTGTCAACTGATTTCAAGGGGAGACGCCCGGTTATGAAAACCCAAGTCAAAGCATTGGTCGTAGGCGGCGGCGCCGTCGGGACCTCGATTGCCTATCATCTGGCCAAAGCGGGCTGGGACGATGTGATGTTGATCGAACGGGACGAACTGACGTCCGGGTCCACCTGGCACGCCGCGGGCCTGTTGCCGCTGTTCAACATGTCCTATGCGACGACCCATATCCACAAGTATTCGGTGGATTTCTACAAGACGCTTGAGGAAGAAACCGGCCTGAATGCGGGCTTCGCGGTTGTGGGCAACCTGCGCATGGCACAGACGCAAGAGCGTATGGACGAATACATGCTCTATGCCTCGACCGCCGAAACCTGTGATGTGAAATACGAATGGCTGACCCCGGACCAGATCAAGGAACGCTGGCCGCTGATCGAGACATCGGATCTGAAGGGCGCGATCTATCACACCGAGGACGGTTATATTAACCCTGCCGACGTGACCCAAGCGATGGCCAAGGGGGCCCGTCAGCGTGGTGTCGAAATCGTGCGCAAGATGCAGGCTGACGCGTTTCACTGGAACGGCACGCACTGGGAAGTGACCTGCACCAAGATGGTCGAAAAGGGCGGCAACCTGGTGCCTTCCGACGAGCAGGTCGTAATCACCGCCGAACATGTTGTGACCGCGTCGGGCAACCACGCGCAGCGCACCGCCAAGATGCTGGGCATCAAAATGCCTGCTATCCCGGTGGAACATACCTTTATCGTCATGGATAAAGACCCCGAGTTGGTCAAATGGCGCGAAGCAGGCAACCCCGAGCACCCCGTTGTCCGCGACGCCGACAACGAATCCTATGCGCGTGAAGAACGCGGTGGCTGGATTCTTGGCATCTATGAACACGGCGCCCCTGCGCAGTTCGAATTCGGCGTTCCGGACAGCTTCCGCGCCGACCTGTTCCCACTGGATCTGGACCGGATCGCCGAGCAGTACATGGCAATGGCCGAGCGCGTGCCGTCCTGTGCCGAATCCGGCCTGAAGGATGATTTCAACGGCCCGATCTGCTATACACCGGATGGTAACCCGCTGGTTGGTCCGGCCCCGGGTTTGCGTAACATGTGGCTGGCCGAGGGTTTCAGCTTTGGCATCACCGCTGCGGGCGGCACCGGCTATTATCTGGCACAGATGATGGTCGATGGCGAAGCCGAGATCGACATGGCATCGCTGGACCCTAAGCGTTACAGCAGCAACTGGATGACCACCGAGTTCGCGGCGCGCAAGAATGAAGAATGCTACGAGCATGTCTACATCCTGCACCACCCGGATGAAGAGCGTGAAGCCTGCCGTCCGCTACGGACCGTTCCGGCCTATGATCGCCAGAAAGCCCGCGGTGCTCAATTCGGCTGGGTGAATGGCTGGGAACGCCCGAACTATTACGGCCCGCTGGACGCGCCCGAGAATTTCGACAAGGAAGCACGCTCGTTCCGCCGTGGCGGCTGGTGGCAATATGCCGTCGAAGAGGCCAAAGCGATCCGCGAAGGCGTTGGCCTGATCGACGCATCGGCCTTCACCAAGCATGTTGTCAAAGGCCCCGGTGCCACGCAGTTCCTGGATTGGTTCACCTGCAACAAGCTGCCCAAGGTCGGTCGTATCAACCTGACCTACGCGCTGACCTCGAATGGCACCACCCGCACCGAATACACCATCGTCCGCAATGGTGAGAACAACTACTACATCGTCTCTGCCGGTGCATGGACCGAGTACGACGCCGACTACCTGCGTAAAGCGGCCGAGGACAAGATGGAGGAGTTCGGTTACATCGAAATCCAGGACGTGACCACCCAGTGGGGCGTCTTCGCCATCGCCGGACCCAAGTCGCGTGACGTTTTGAAAGAAGTCATCAAGGACGCCGATCCGGAAACCGCACTGTCCAACAAGCGCTTCCCGTGGTTGTCGGCCCGTCAGATCGAACTGGGCATGTGCCCCGTGAACGCGATCCGCGTGGCCTATACCGGTGAGCTGGGCTGGGAACTGCACCATCCGATCGAAATGCAGAACTACCTGTTCGACCTGCTGGAAAAAGCCGGTGAAAAGCACGGTATGAAGCTGGTCGGTGCCCGTGCCCAGAACTGGCTGCGTCAGGAGAAGTCCTATCGCGCCTTCGGCACCGAACTGGGCCGCGATGCGACCCCGCTGGAAGCCGACCTGCCGCGCTTTGTCGACCTGTCCAAGGACTTCCACGGCAAGGCCAAGCTGGAAGAGACCGGTGTGCGCGTCAAGTGCTGCACCTTGCTGATCGACGGTCCGGCCGATGCTGACCCGTGGGGCCGCGAGGCGCTGTATACGCCGGAAGGCGAGCGTGTAGGTCGCCTGACCTCGGGCGGCTATTCGGTCGCGTTCGAGAAGTCGATCGGCATGGGCTATGTGAAGCCTGAACTGGCGGTCGAAGGCACCAAGCTGAAGGTCAAGATGCAGGACAAGTTGTGGGATGCGGTTGTCACCTGCGACAGCCCATACGATCCGAAAAACGAAACCATCCGCAAGGACGGTTGATCAATCAAAGGCCCCGGAAATTCCGGGGCCTTTTCTGTTGGTTACGCGGATAGTTCGTCGAAACATTCCAACGCCTTGGCGGCATACATCATGGCTGGTCCACCACCCATCTGAATGGCCATACCCAAAACGTCGGACACCTCTTCACGTGTTGCACCCGCTTTGACCAACGCATCGGTGTGCAGAGTAATGCAGGGCTCGCAGCGGAGCGATACCGACATACCCAGCGCAATAAATTCCTTTGTTTTATAGTCGAGCGTTCCGCCTTCCTTCACAGCCTTCCCAAGTGCGCCGAATGCGCGCGACGTGTCGGGAATGGCCCCGTTGAGGTTGCGCAAGCTGGTGCGCGTCGCCGAGAGCTTATCTTGCCAAGCCATTTTGAGTGCCTTTTTCATAAGATAACGGGAATATGTGCAGGCAGTGGTAAGTTGACCTTGATCTCGATCAGTTGGCCGGGCGCTCGGAAACAAATGCAAGGTTGTTTGCGGGCATGTCGATGGTTTTCAGCACGCGCAACCCTACGTCCTGAAACAGGCCAAGCATATCTTCGTCGTTCTTGTATCCAATGTCTGGATCTTGCCCGATCAGAGCCTCGTGAAACTTTTTGTCCCCGTCACTTGTCAATTGCCCCGAGCGTTTGAATGGGCCGTACAAAACGAACCGCCCATTTTCAGTCAGGGACTGAGCGATTTCGGCGAAAATGGTTCTGGTGTCCTGCCAACTGATCAAATGTATCAGGTTAATCAAGACGATCAGGTTCTGCGAAGGAAAGCGCGCATGCCAGCCCGAATTCGTTGCGTCCAGATGTTCGGCATTTGCCACGTTGGGTAAGGCGCTGGTATAGGCGTCGATGCTAATGCGGCGTTCAGGGTCAGGTTCGGTGGGATGCCACGTCAGATCGGGCAGCAAATCAGCAAATCCACAGACATGCTGACCGGTTCCGCTTGCAATCTCCAGCGCGTGCCCACGGCGCGGTGCCCAGTCTTGTAGCAACGCGCAAAGCGCATCGGAGTTTCGCGTCGCTGCC
Source organism: Ruegeria sp. O6 (assembly GCF_056535045.1). NCBI lineage: Bacteria > Pseudomonadati > Pseudomonadota > Alphaproteobacteria > Rhodobacterales > Roseobacteraceae > Ruegeria > Ruegeria sp. O6. The sequence continues at coordinate 176,562 of NZ_JBQERM010000006.1, forward strand.
GGGGCCACCAGTTTCCCATCCTCACTCGCGTTGGCGACATTCGCAGAGGGCGGTAGATTGCGTTTGATCATCTGTTCAACCTGTTTGGGGTCAGCGACTTAACACTGTCTGGATCCAGCACCGGCGTGTTTCCGACCACCAAATCACACAACAACTGCGAAGCTGCCGGTGCTGTTTGGAAACCATACCCGCCTTGACCCGCAGACCAGATAAACGACGGATCGATCGGGTCAGGCCCAAGCACCAAGGTTCCATCTGGTGCGAAACTGCGCAATCCTGCCCAGTTTGTTTCGACGCGTGTTACTGGTTCGGTCATCAATTCTTCATAGCGCGCCAGACCTTCGGCCAGCACCATATCGTCGGCATAGGCGTCCTGAGGTGGTACCGGGTCGGCTTCGGCAGGCGAAACAAGCAGCTTGCCCGCGTCCGGTTTGGCGTACCATGTTTCACCCGTGCCCAGCATCATGGGCCATCCGGATACATCATGGCCCCCGGGGGCGGGCAGCCGTGCCATGGATCGGCGGCGAGGAGTGATGCCGATAGGTGGTATCCCGGCAAGCATGGCGATCTCGTCCACCCATGCACCGGTCGCATTCACCAAATTGCGGGCTTCGAAGATTTGCCCGGCCTCGACCAGCCAATGCCGCTCCTTTCGAATGCCAGTTACTTTGCTTTTCGTTGCAACGGTTCCTCCGTTCTGGCGAATGGCCCGCGCGAAGTCTTGCAACAGGCGATCGGTATCGATGTCAAACGCAGCTTCACTGATAGCCGCGAAACCCACCTTGGCCGGGTTCAGGATCGGAACGCTCGAAACCGCCTGATCGATGGGAATTCTTTCCATGTTCAGATCCTTGCGGTCGGCTTCGAAAACCTCGCTTTGTTCAAACGAACCGATCAACATCAGTCCGCGCCGTGTCAGGTACCCACCGTTCTTTGTGTGCAGGAACGCGGCCCCAGCCGTGTTCAGCGCCACCACGGATGGCGGACCATAGCTTTGCTCAAACAGGGCTGCCGAGCGACCCGACGCGTGATACCCCAAGGCGTCTTCGGCCTCCAAAACCATCACGGTTCCATGTTCCGACAAGCGCGCGCCCGCACTCAACCCGGCAATTCCGCCCCCGATGACGAGGAAATCGATCATTATTTGTGTTCCTTCCGCAGCAGGTTCGCCACAAGTTTTCTGGGTTTCATTTAGCTCTCTGGGTCAAGCACTTGGCATTTCGAAGAATCTCCAAAATATATGCAGCCTTGAATTTGGGCTTCAACCCGTTCAAAGAAGTATCAAAACGAACAGGAGGGCAAGGTGACCACAGCAGATCTTCATCCAATGGCCACTGGGCACATTCCCCGATATATCGTCGCAGCTGACGGAAGCGATTACCTTTTTTCGGCTATGGTCGTCTTCTTTGTCATTCTCGTGGTGCTGATCGGTGTTGGGTACCTGACGCTTCATTCGGTTCCGGAAAAAATGGCGCACGAGAACAACCATCCGCAATTTCAGTTGGTGGGCATTCTGGCACTGCTGGCCCTGTTTACACATAACGGGATATTCTGGATTGCCGCCGTACTGGTCGCAGGGTTTCAGTTTCCGGATTTCGCCTCCCCGCTTAGAAACATCGCCGATGCCATTCGTTCTCTTGGAGGTGCAAGTGCTCCGGAACCGGTGCCCGAGGCACCTGCTCCAACCCCTGGCGTTTCAGAAGTCACCGACGTGCAGGAGCAAAACACATGATTGAGACCCTGCTTTGCGCCCTGATCACGGTGCTGCCTGATTATCTGTTCCGCCGGTTTGTTCAGGGCAAACGTATCGGTCACGAGATCACCCTTTTCACCATGTGGTACGAATTGCGCTGGGGCCTTACGACCTGTGCCATTCTGGCGCTGACGGTAATCACCACGCTGTTCTATTTTCACCCAGCCAGTAAAACCGCAGCGTCCTATTTTCGAACCGTGACGATCCTGCCGCAACTTGGCGGTCGCGTTTCGGAAATATTCGTCAAGAATAACGAGTTGGTAACCGCTGGTCAGCCGATTTTCAGGATCGAAGATTTCAGCCAGGCAGCGCAGGTTCAGGCGGCAAATGCACAGATTGCACAGGTTCAGGCCTCGCTGCGCGTGGCTGAAACTGATCTGGCCGAGGCTGATGCCGGTATTGCCGGTGCCAAGGCGGCTTTGGCGCAGTCCTTGGAAGATCTTGAAAGAAATACGACCCTGCGCGACCAAGGTTCAAGCGCTGTCCGACTGACCGAGATTGAGCGGTTGGAAAACCTTGTTGCCGAGCGTGAGGCGCAGGTTGTTGCGGCCGAATCCAGACGTGCGGCAGTTGAACAGCAGATCGAGGAGCTGATCCCCGCGCAACTGGCCAGTGCCATAGCACAGCTGGACGCCGCGCAAACCGAGTTGGACAAAACACTGATTGTCGCCGGTGTTACCGGACGGGTCGAGCAGTTTAGCCTGCAAGTCGGTGATTACGTGAGCCCCTTGTTGCGTCCTGCTGGCATCCTCGTTCCATCGCATACCGGACATGACCGTTTTCAGGCGGCTTTCAACCAGCTGTCTGCTCAGGTGATCAAGCCAGGTATGATCGGTGAGTTGGGCTGCATGACCAAGCCTTTCACCGTTATCCCCACTGTGGTGGTCGAGGTGCAGGATGTCATACCGTCCGGCCAGATCCGTCCATCAGATGAATTGCGGGATGTACAGAACAATACTAATCCCGGATCAATTCTGGTCTTTATGGAGCCGCTGTATAAAGGTATGGCCGATGACATTCCTCCAGGCAGCAACTGTCTGGCCAATGTCTACACCGACAACCATGACCGTCTGGAACACGAGGATTTGGGCTTTTGGCAAGCTGCTTTCCTGCATGTGGTTGACACAATTGGCGTGGTCCATGCGGCAGGTTTGCGTTTGCGCCTGATCCTGATGCCGGTCAACACTCTGGTACTGACCGGGCATTGATCCGGCACCAGTAGAACAGTTCTTAAAGCGCCCGGCAGGTTCCTTGCCGGGCGCTTGCGTTCTTACAGTGCTGCTTTGAACAGCTGTGTCAGGTTTTCTTTGGTCAACTCAATCGGGTTCCCGCCGCATGAAGGGTCGATGATTGCGCCTTCGACGAGGGTTGGGATTGAGGTTTCGGTCACGCCGAGGTCTGCCAGCTTTCGCGGGATACCAAGGCTGTCGTTGAATTCCTGCACAAAGGCGCGGAAGCCATCGAACCCGCCTTTGATGCCCAGATAGGCGGCAGCGTTCTGGAACCGGTCGGCGATGGCGGGGGCGTTAAAGTCCAGCACGGCAGGCATACAGACCGCGTTTGTGGTGCCGTGATGAGTGTTAAAGTGCGCGCCAACCGGGTGGCTCATGGCGTGGATCGCACCCAGTCCCTTCTGGAACGCGGTCGCGCCCATGGCCGCCGCGCTCATCATCTGGGCGCGGGCCTCAATGTCGTTGCCATCTGCGTAGGCGCGCGGCAGATAGTCTTTCACCAAACGCATACCTTCCAGTGCGATGCCCTGGCTCATCGGGTGATAAAGCGGGCTCGAATAGGCTTCGACGCAATGCGCGAAGGCGTCCAGACCGGTGCCTGCGGTGATGAATTTGGGCATCCCAACCGTCAGTTCCGGATCGCAGATCACCACCGTCGGCAGGACCTTGGGGTGGAAGATGATCTTCTTGGCGTGGGTCTCGGAATTGGTGATGACACTGGCACGACCAACCTCGGACCCGGTCCCCGCAGTCGTTGGAACCGCAATGATCGGCGCGATTGCATCCGCGTCGGCGCGGGTCCACCAGTCGCCGATATCCTCAAAGTCCCATACCGGGCGCGTCTGGCCGCACATGAAGGCGACCATCTTGCCCAGATCCAGCCCCGAGCCGCCGCCAAAGGCAATCACACCATCGTGACCACCGGCCTTGTATGCCGCAACGCCTGCGTCGAGGTTTTTCTCATTTGGGTTTGGGTCCACATCACTGAATAGACCGCGGCCCAGACCAGCCGCCTCCATGATATCCAGCGTCGCCGATGTGATCGGCAGATCGGCCAACCCTTTGTCCGTGACCAGCAGAGGTTTCTTCATCCCGGCTGCGGCACAGGCTGCGGGCAGTTCCTTGATGCGCCCGGCACCAAATTTGATTGCGGTCGGATAGGACCAGTTTCCAACAAGTGACATGTCAGGTTTCCTTTGTGATTTGAGACCTGCTCGGGTGAGGGGGTCAGCCCCGAGCAGGCCGTCGTCCTTAGCCCGTGACCTTCTTCAGGTGGTAGGATTTTGGACGGGTGAGATTGTGATAGCCGATGACCGAAAGACCACCGCCGCGTCCGGTATTCTTGCAACCGGTCCAGCACAGCCCAGGATCCAGATAGTCGGCCCGGTTCATAAAGACGGTGCCGGTCTCGATCTGGTCGCCCACACGCGCCGCTCGGTCCACATCGCGGGTCCAAAGGCTGGCAGTCAGGCCAAATTCGCTGTCATTCATCAGCGCGATGGCCTCGGCATCCGAGGACACTTTCATGATGCCCACCACCGGGCCAAAGCTTTCGTCCCGCATCACCCGCATATCATGGGTGACATTGGTCAGGATCTGTGGCGTGAGATATGCGCCGCCGTCATCCTCGGGGAAGGCTTCAATATGCGCGACCGCACCGGCCTCAACCGCTTCGGCAATCTGCGCGCGCACCTCGTCAGCGAAACGCACATTGGCCATCGGACCAATAGTTGTTTCGGCGTCCAGCGGATTGCCCAGTTTGTAGCCTTTCACGATGTCTACGGCCTTGGTGACAAAGTCATCATAAAGGCTTTCGTGAACGTAAATCCGCTCGATCCCACAGCAACACTGGCCCGAATTGAACATCGCGCCGTCGATCAACGTATCGACCGCCGCGTCCAGATCGGCGTCGTCCATGACATAACCCGGATCCTTGCCGCCCAGTTCAGTGCCCACGCCCGTAAAAGTCCCCGCCGCCGCACGCTCCATGGCCTGACCGCCACCGACCGAACCGGTGAAGTTCACAAAATCGAACGCGTTACCCGCGATGAGGTCATTGGTCACGTCGTGGCTGAGGAACACATTCTGGAACACGTCTTCGGGCACCCCCGCCGAATGGAACGCCTGCGCCATCCGCTCACCAACCAACAAAGTCTGGGTTGCGTGCTTCAGAACAACCGTGTTGCCCGCGATCAAAGCGGGGGCCACCGTGTTGATCGCCGTCATGTAGGGGTAGTTCCAGGGCGCAACTACAAAGACCACCCCATGCGGAATGCGCTTGATATAGCGTTTGAAGGTTTCATCCTCGCCCACGGCAATATCTGCCAGTGACGTCTCGGCGATCTTTGCCATATGGCTGGCGCGTTCGTTGAATCCCCCAAACTCGCCGCCATAGCGCACCGGGCGGCCCATCATATGGGCCAGTTCCGGAACAATCTCATCATTCATCGCGCCGATGGCCGCGACGCCCGTCATCACCAGATCAATCCGCTCCTGCAACGGTCGCGCTGCCCATCCGGCCTGCGCCGCCCGCGCACGGTCAGCAAATTCAAACGCAGCATCCCGAGACAGTACTTCTCGTTCGGCAAATACCGATCCATCGATCGGCGAGACACATTGCAACATCTGCCCCATAGTCACTCCATCTCTAAAGAGAGCAGGATCCCTGCTTCATCTGGCCATAAATATCCCGGGGTGCGCGAGGGGCCGGCCCCTCGCTTCCTCCATCTCAAGCCCGCTCAAACCCGCGGGCAATTTCCCAATCGGTTACCACGCGTTCGAATTCCTCGATTTCGACCTCAGCCGCGCGGGTATAGTGATCGACAACGTCATCGCCCATGGCCGCGCGCAGCATCTGTGACCCGTGCAAAGCGTTGCGTGCATCCTTCAAAGTACCCGGGATCTTTCCCGTCTCTCCCTGATAGACATCGCCTTTGGTCGGCGGCTGCAACTCCAGCCCTTCTTCGATCCCCGCGATCCCGGCCGCCAGCATCCCTGCAATCGCCAGATAAGGGTTCATGTCCGATCCCGGAATACGGCACTCGACCCGTATCGCCTTGGTGCCATCCCCGCACAGGCGGTACCCTGCCGTACGGTTGTCTACCGACCAGATGATCCGCGTCGGCGCAAAGGTGCCCTTCATGAACCGCTTGTAGCTGTTGATGTACGGCGCCATGAAATACGTGTAATCAGCGGCGTATTTCAGCAGGCCGGCCATATAGCTTTTCATCAGCGCCGACATGCCCAGTTCATCCCCGGCATCATAGAAGGCTGGTTTGCCATCCGCCCAGAGCGACTGATGCACATGCGACGAGCTGCCAACCCTTTCATGATGCCATTTCGGCAGGAAGGTCGCCGCATGACCCTGCTGCCAGGCGATCTCTTTCACCGCGTTCTTGGCGATCGAGTGATACTCTGCCGTGTCCATCGCAGGCGCGTATTTGATATTCAGTTCTTCCTGTCCGGCCTCGGCTTCACCTTTGGTGTTCTCGACCGGAATACCCGCATCCCACAGGTGGTTCCGGATCGGGCGCATCACATGCTCTTCCTTGGTGGTCTGCAGAATGTGATAATCTTCGTTATACCCCGAGATCGGCTCCAGATCGCGGAACCCTTCCTTGCGGATCGCATCAAAGCTTTTCGCGAACAGGAAGAATTCCAGCTCGGTGGCGCACATCGCCTCATACCCCATCGCCTTCAGGCGGTTCACCTGCTTTTTCAGGATCGAGCGCGGCGCATGTGGCACTTCCTCATGGGTGTGGTGATCCAGCATATCGCACATCACCATCGCGGTGCCCTCCAGCCAGGGCACCGGGCGCAATGTGCTCAGGTCTGGCTTCATCACATAGTCGCCATAACCCCGCTCCCAACTGGTCGAGGCATACCCATCCGGCGTCGCCATCTCGAGATCCGTGGCCAGCAGGTAATTACAGCAATGGGTCTCTTCCCACGCGCCAGCCACAAAATGACCTGCATGAAAACGCTTGCCCATCAACCGACCCTGCATGTCAACCATGCAAACCAATACAGTGTCGATCGCGCCGTCTGCGACAAGCGATTTCAGGGTTTCGAAAGTCAGAGTTGCGGTCATGAAACAAACCTCATGCGTTGAGTAGGGGCGCCGCATGACAGCGCCCCTGTTTTGATATCAATCGAAAGTGTAAGGAGCGCCGGCCTGGTTGATGACCGAGTTGTACTCACGGAAGATGCCAACGATCTTCTGGTGAATTTCGCCTTCCTGTGCGACCTCGTCCCAGAATTCGATAGCGGCATTTTCCACTTCTTTCCATTCTGCCGCCGGAACCTGTCGCAACTGCAGTTTGTCGCCATTCGCGCGCAAGGCCGCTTCGCCGCCCCAATACCACTGGTTACGATAGGTGTGGCCTGCTTCGACACCTGCCATCACAACCGATTTCAGGTGGTCAGGCAACTCGGCCCAGCGTTCCTGGTTTGCAAACCAGGATCCGATCCACGCGCCTGAGATGTTGTTGGTCAGGAAATAGTCGGTCACATTGGCCCAGCCAACAGTGTAATCTTCAGTGATGCCCGACCAGGCCATTCCGTCCAACTCACCGGTTTGTACCGCCACTTCCGCGTCTTCGTAAGGGATATTGACCGGCACAACACCAAACTTGGCCAGGAAACGCCCGGCCGTCGGGAAGGTATAGAGCTTCAGCCCATCCAGGTCGCCAAGGCTCTTGATTTCCTTTTTGGTGTTGAAGTTGCAGGGGTCCTGACCCGCTGCCGACAGCCACGTCACGCCAACCTTCTCATATTCCGAGCGCCAGATATCAGCCAGACCGTACTGGTTGAACAGCACCGGAACGTCCAGAATATGCTTGGTGGCGAAGGGGAAATAACCACCGAACTGACGCAGCGGAGTAGGCGAAGCCATGGAATCGTCGTCTGAATGCACACCGTCAATCGTGCCGCGTTGCAGGGCCTGGAACAGTTCACCTGTCGGAACGATCTGGTCCGCATAGAACAGTTCGATCTCAAGTTCGCCATTGGCATTGGCGTTGATGTAATCGATGGCTGGCTTGGTCACATGTTCGCCCAATGCGCCACCGGCATAGGTCTGGAACCGCCACTTGATGGCGGATTGCGCTTTGACGATCGCAGGAGAGGCCAATGTGGCGGCCCCCGCCAGACCGGCGGAACTTAGAAATCTGCGTCTTGTAGTCATTGTCTTTCTCCTCTGTTTAGTCTTGCTGAACTTCGCCCCTTGCCGGGGTCTTGTGACTTAATTTCCATAGACATAATTCGGCAGCCAAAGCGCGATTTCAGGAAAGATGATGATTATGGCCAAGGCGCAGACCATCACCAGAACAAAAGGAACGATCGAACTGTAGATATCGCGCAGCGATATTTCCGGCGGGGCCATCGCGCGCATCAGGAACAGATTATAGCCGAATGGCGGCGTCATATAAGCGATCTGCGTGGTGATCGTATAAAGCACGCCGTACCAGATAAGATCAAAGCCAAGCGCACCCACCAGCGGAACGTAAAGCGGCGCGACGATAACCAGCATGGCAGTATCGTCCAGAAACGTGCCCATCAGGATAAAGCTGAGCTGCATGAGAACCAGGATCATCCAAGGGGAAAGACCCAGTTTTTCGGTGAACAGGCTTTCGATTGCCTTGACCGCACCCAACCCGTCGAAGACAGCGCCAAAAGCCAGAGCCGCCAGAATGATCCACATGAACATACACGAGATGCCCAGGGTGTGCCGAATTGAATTCTCGAAAACCGTGCGTGTCAGCCGCCCTTTCAGAAAGGCAGCCAGCATGGCCGTAGTGGCGCCGATGGCGGAGGATTCCACCAACGAAGTCCAGCCGTTAACAAAAGGGACCATCATCACCATGAAAATGCCCAAGGGTAACAATCCGGCTTGCAACAGCAGCAGCTTTTCTCGCAACGGAATGTCGCGGTCTTCCGCGGGCAGGACCGGGCCGAGCGACGGGTTGATGCGGCAGCGGATGACAATGTAGATGATGAACATGGCCGCCATCATCAGCCCGGGTATCACTCCGGCAAGCCATAGCTGGCCAACGGGTTGCCGCGCGATCATGGCATAAAGAACCAGAACAACGGATGGTGGCACCAGAATCCCAAGGGATGATCCGGCCTGAATGACGCCGGTCACCATGCGCTTGTCATAATTCCGGCGCAGCAACTCCGGCAAGGCAATCGTGGCACCAATCGCCATACCTGCAACGGACAACCCGTTCATTGCCGAGATCAGAACCATCAGTCCGATGGTTCCGACAGCCAGACCACCGGACAAGCCACCCATCCAGACATGGAACATCTTGTAAAGGTCATCTGCGATCCGACTTTCGGAAAGGATGTATCCCATGAAAATGAACATGGGCAGTGTCAGCAGCGGGTACCACTTCATGACCTTGATCGCAGCGGCAAAACCCAGATCGTAACCGCCCCTATCCCCCCAAAGGAACAAGGCTGAAACCACAGCGACACAGCCGATTGCACCAAAGACGCGCTGGCCGGTCAGCATCATTAGCATCATTGATGCGAACATCAGCAAGGCAATCATCTCGTATGACATCAGATTACCTCACGCGGGATATCGTCGCCGCACAGGCGCAAGATATCCTTGAACAATTCGGACACGGCTTGCAGCAGCATCAGGAAGATACCGATAACCATGATCAGCTTGACGGGCCACAGGTAGGGCCGCCAGATCGTCGCGCTGCGCTCACCGCCATATTGGAAAGAATACATCAGGCTGTCCCATCCACCCCACAGCAAGATGAGCAGATAAATGATCAGGAATACGACTGTGAAGGCATCCGTCCAGGCCTTGCGGCGATGAGACCATTCGCCATAAAGCAGGTCCATTCGCACGTTTGACCCCATCTGGATCGAATAAGGGCCACCAAGCATATAGTAGGCCACCATGGCGAACTGAGCCATCTCGAGTGTCCAGAGCGACGGTACGAAAAAGGTTTTCGAGACCGAAGACCAGAACAGAATACCCATCATGACGAAAATGCCGTACATGACGACGCGTCCGATCCAGCGGTTCGTTCGATCAATGACCGCCACGTAGCCCCGCAAGAACTTCATCTCGATACCTCAACTCTCATTGTTTCGCCTCTGTGTGCGAATACGCATCAATTACCGTTTGCAGGATCGGCGTCAGAATCCCGGCGATGCGGTCTACTCCCGTTGGTGTGTCGATAAGATCGTTTCGAACCTCGACCATGACATTCGGAAGCCCCCGACTGATCGCATGTTCCTGCAACGTGTGCGTGACGCCATCCGTGGCAGAGTAAGGTTCGTTCAACGCGGCATTCAGACCCGAGCCCTTGGCACAGCGCAGCATAAGTTGGGCCGCCCTGTCATCTTCGTCATGAAGAATGCCCAGTTCGACTGATCGTGTCTTTCCGTTGTAGACGGGCGTGAAACTGTGCATCGTGACAACGACAGGCGGCCGGTCCTGCGCGTCCAGAGTGGACGACAAAAGCTGTTTGAACGGCTCATAAACCTCGTGGATTCTTTGGGCGCGTTGGGTGTCTGTCAGGTTCTCATTGCCGGGAATGGAAAACACTTCGCTTACCTGCGGCATAGCATCTGCACGTTCAGGCGAGCGGTTGCAGTCGTAAACAAGTCGGCTGATGCAGGAATGAACCAGCGGCGCGTCCAAAGCCTTCATCAATTCGACCGAAAGCGCCAATGCGCCAATATCCCATGCTGCATGAGACAATGCTGCGTCTTCAGTCAGGCCCAATCCGTTCAATGACGCTGGGATGAATCGGCTAGCATGTTCGCATACCAAAACGCACTGCGCCCGGCCGTTGGCATTCTGCGCGCGGGCTGCCGGAGCTTCGGTTGGAAGTAGCATTGGTGTCTCGGAATCGTGGTGCATAAGAAGCATTTGTTACAGCAACCTCAGACCTGTCAAGAAAATTACTGTAGACAAAATTACAAACAATCATATCCTGTAAAAAATTTGAGAAATGAAGGTGCCGATGGCCACCGTTGCGAAACTTGTCAAACAGCGGATACAGGAAGAGCTTGACGATCTGACACGGTCAGAACGGCAGCTGGCCTCGGTACTTTTGCAGGATTATCCAATGACCGGCTTGCAATCGATCACCAAGCTGGCCGCTGCCGCGCAGGTCTCGACCCCGACGGTCATACGTATGGCACGCAAGCTGGGTTTCGACGGTTTTCCCGCCCTGCAGGACGCCCTGCGAGAAGAGGTGGCGGCACAGATCAAAAAGCCGATCTCGAAACGGGATGCCTGGGTTGTGGATGACGCGGCGGAGCATCCCACAACGCGGTTTGCGCAGGCTGTTTGGACAAATATGCGCCACACGCTGGAACGTCTGGACAAAGAGATGTTCGACACCGTTGCCCAGCTTCTGGCAAATACGGATCGCCATCTTTACGTCGTGGGCGGGCGTATCACGCGTTCAAATGCGGACTATCTGTTCAATCACATGCAGATTATTCGACCCAATGTGACGATGCTGGGCAATTCGGCAAACGTTTGGCCGCAGTACCTGCTTGATATGGATGAAACCTCGGTTCTGGTGATTTTTGATATCCGCCGATACGAGGCCTATCTCGAGAAATTGGCGCAGGTCGCATCAAGCCGCGGTGTGACGGTTATCCTGTTCACCGACCAATGGGGATCACCGATAGGCAAGACCGCCAACTACACCTTTCACGCACTGGTCGAGGCGCCATCCAGCTGGGATTCAACAATAGCGCTACAGCTGATATCGGAGACCCTGATCGCTGAAGTGCAAGAGGCACGGTGGGAAGAAAGCAAGGAACGCATCGAGGAACTTGAGCGGTTTTTCTCCTCGACGCGGATATTCCGCAGTCACGATTGAAGGCCGTACATCCACCGGGAAATATCACGGTTTTGGTCGCGCGAATTTTCACACTTCCCGCTTGACGCGCCCCGGCGCATGACTTAACCAGCGCAAACCATTTGCGGGTATAGCTTAATGGTAAAGCCCCTGCCTTCCAAGCAGGCTATGTCGGTTCGATTCCGTCTACCCGCTCCAATCCCCACTGATTTCTGCGTCAAATGGCCCTTATGGTTGGCTGTTTCTGGCAGGAATGCTTGACCGGAACGGCGGCTGGGGCCAAGAAAGCGTTCACTTTGTAGCGTTCAATACACAAGGGCCGGACATGGCAAGACAGACCGCCAATAAACCAGCACAATCAGCGGCTCCTGGCGCTAGCGAAGAGCGGGCCCGCTCAAGGAAGATCGGGGTGCTGCGGTCGCTCTGGCCTTTCATGAAACCCTACAGGCTATTGATGATCGGGGCGACACTGGCGCTGATCCTGACAGCCAGCATGACGCTGACCCTGCCATTGGCCGTGCGACGCGTTGTCGACAATTTCCGCATTCAGGACGGTGAATTGCTGGACTGGTACTTTTTGGCAGCGTTGGGCATTGCCGCTGTTCTGGCTGCGGGAACCGGCATCAGATATGCGTTGGTCACACGGTTGGGGGAACGTGTGGTTGCTGACATCCGCAAGGCTGTATTTGATCGTGTGATCGGCATGAGCCCCGAATTCTACGAACGCATCATGACCGGTGAAGTGTTGAGCAGGATCACCACCGACACGACACTCATCCAATCGGTTCTTGGCTCATCCGTTTCCATCGCGCTGCGCAATATGCTGATGTTTATCGGCGGGCTGGTTCTGATGCTGTTGACCTCGGCCAAGCTGACCGGGCTTGTCTTGCTGCTTATCCCCGTGGTGGTGGTGCCGATATTGATTCTGGGTCGGCGTTTGCGCGTTATCAGCCGTGAAAACCAGGATTGGATCGCTGCGTCATCCGGAAACGCGGGCGAGGCATTGGGGGCGGTGCAGACCGTGCAGGCCTTTACCCACGAACAGGCCAGCCGCCAGCAATTCGATGAGATGACCGAGATGTCCTACACCGTTTCGCTGCGTCGGATTCAGACGCGTGCGGTGCTGACGGTGATTGTGATATTTCTGGTATTTTCAGGCATCGTTGGCGTTCTGTGGATGGGTGCAAATGACGTACGCAACGGTGTGATGACCGAGGGCGTTCTGATTCAATTCGTGATCTACTCGATTATAATGGCGGGTTCAGTCGCGGCCTTGTCCGAGATTTGGAGCGAGCTTCAGCGCGCCGCCGGAGCCACCGAGCGACTTGTTGAGTTGCTGAATGCCGAAGATACGGTTTCGGACCCGGCCAAACCCGCTCCTTTGCCAAAGGACGTCCGGGGCGAAATCCGGTTCGAAGATGTCAGTTTTCGCTATCCAGCGCGCCCCGATACAATCGCGCTGGATCACTTGTCGCTTCAGGTAAACCCGGGCGAGACCGTTGCCTTTGTCGGACCGTCAGGGGCGGGCAAGACGACGATCATTCAATTGATTCAACGGTTCTATGACCCAAATTCGGGCCGGGTGATGTTGGATGGCCATGATCTGCGGGAACTGGATCGCACAGATTTCCGAAAGTACATGTCATTGGTGCCGCAGGATCCAGTGATCTTTGCCGCCTCAGCCCGCGAAAACATTCGTTTCGGTCGTCTGGACGCAACGGATGCCGAAGTAGAAGCCGCAGCCCGTGCCGCCATCGCACATGATTTCATTGCCGTATTGCCCGATGGGTATGACAGTTTTGTCGGCGAACGCGGTGTCATGCTGTCGGGTGGGCAAAAACAGCGTATCGCAATCGCCCGCGCCATTTTACGCGACGCACCCGTGCTGCTGCTGGACGAGGCGACCTCGGCTCTTGATGCGGAGAGTGAACGTGCGGTGCAGGGCGCCGTGGATCAGATGCGTGCCGGCCGCACGACCCTGATTGTTGCGCACAGATTGGCGACCGTAAAGAAAGCCGACCGTATTGTCGTGCTAGAAGAAGGCCGTATCGTGGCGCAGGGCAGCCATGATGATCTGGTGTCCCAAGATGGGCTATATGCGCGCCTTGCACGACTGCAGTTCACAGATGGCGTTGCGGCAGAATAGGAGTGACGCGCGGGCATTTGTCAATTCGCCGTAGCGTCATTCTACATTTTACCCCCTTTGAAGGCTAAGGCCTCGCTTGCGCGAGGGTTGTTTTGCTTCCATCTTGGTTGCGAACAACAAGCTCGTGCAAAAACACGGGAGAAAAACGGGAGGAACCACATGGCCTTTGTGGGATTGGAAGACAAGACGCGCATGGAACAGGAAATGTCGTGGGAGGATCGGGATCTGCCTGTCACCTTCCATCAGCTCCTGTCGCGCACGGCGGGGAAGTTCCCAAACCACAATGCCATCAGTTTTCAGCTTTTTTCTGGCCCCAATGACAAAGCCGAAACCCTGACCTGGTCTGAACTTCTGGGCAAGGTCAATCAGGCAGCAAACCTGTTCCGCTCGCTGGGTGTCGGTGAAAAAGACGTGGTGGCCTATGTGCTGCCAAACTGTAACGAAACACTGATTACCATGATGGGCGGTGCAGTTGCGGGGATTGTGAACCCGATCAATCCGCTGCTGGAGCCCGAGCAGATTGCGGCGATCCTGCGTGAGACAGGCGCCAAAGTGGTTGTTACATTGAAGTCTTTCCCGAAAACGGATGTTGCCCAGAAGGTGGAAGAGGCGGTGCGCCACGCGCCCAAGGTCAACACCATTCTGGAAATTGACCTGAACCGGTACCTGACACCTCCCAAATCGTGGCTGGTTCCCTTCCTGCGCCCCAAGATGGGCGAAAAGGAAAAGCTGGCGCATGCGGATTACAAAAACTTCAACAAGGAACTTGCCAAGCAACCGACGACGCTGACATTCGAGGACAGCAAGGACGATCGCGTTGCTTGTTTCTTCCACACTGGTGGGACCACCGGGATGCCCAAGGTGGCGCAGCATAAATACTCGGGTCTGATCTACAACGGCTGGCTGGGCAACACGCTGTTGTTTGACGAGAATGACGTCATCATGTGCCCGCTGCCGATGTTCCACGTCTTTGCTGTGCATGTGATCGTGATGGCCGCCGTTTCGTCAGGTGCGCATGTAATTTTCCCGACACCCGCAGGTTATCGCGGTGACGGTGTGTTCGACAATTTCTGGAAGCTGATCGAGCGCTGGAAAGTGAGCTTTATCATCACTGTTCCAACCGCGATATCAGCCAAGATGCAACGCCCGGTGGACGCAGATATCTCAAGTGTGAAAACCGCCTTTTCGGGTTCAGCGCCGCTGCCGGTGGAGTTGTTCCGCCGCTTCGAAGAGGCGACGGGCGTCACCATCGTCGAAGGCTACGGCCTGACCGAGGCCACCTGTCTGGTCTCATGCAACCCCGTGGATGGCGAGAAAAAGATCGGTTCGATCGGTATTCCGTTCCCCTATACGGATGTCAAAATCCTGCTGGATGGACCGGATGGGCCGACAGAGTGCGGTACTGATCAGATTGGTGAGATCTGCATCTCGAACCCCGGTGTGTACGCAGGCAACACGTATACTGAGGCCGACAAGAACATTGGTCTTTATCACTTTGACAAATACCTGCGTACGGGCGATCTGGGGCGGTTTGACGAAGACGGCTACCTTTGGATCACCGGTCGCGCCAAGGACCTGATCATTCGCGGTGGTCACAATATCGATCCTGCTGAAATCGAAGAGGCGCTGCTGGGTCACAATGCAGTTGCCTTCGCGGGGGCGATCGGTCAGCCGGACGCGCATTCGGGCGAAGTGCCCTGTGCCTTTGTTGAATTGGTTGATGGGGCGTCGGTCACTGAAAATGAGCTGCTGGAATATTGCAAAGTTCACGTGCATGAGCGAGCCGCACAACCCAAGCATATAACCATTCTTGACGAGTTGCCGAAAACTGCGGTCGGCAAGGTGTTCAAGCCGGACCTGCGCAAACACGCCATCACCCGCATCTACAATGGTGCTCTTGACGCTGCGGGTCTTGCTGCGCGGGTTGTTCTGGTGATCGACGATAAAAAGCGTGGCCTTGTCGCGCAGCTTGACGCGAACGGATCTTCGGAAGACGATGTCGCGAAAGTCCTGGGCGCATTTACCCGGCCCTGGGAGTGGTCCAAATAAGCCGGAGGAACAATGGACTATGAACGCCTGATCGACGAAGAAACCTGGGCGTTCATACGCCGCACGGCCGAAAGCTATCCGGATGATGCGGTCGATTTGTCCATCGAGGACCAGCGTCGCGTCTATGACACGATGTGCGAGCAGTTTCGCCAACCGCGCCCTGCCGGTGTCGAAACCCAGGACCTGTACGCCGATGGCGTGCCGGTCCGCCATTATACCGCCGGACATCCGACCAGAACGGTCGTCTATTTTCATGGTGGTGGCTTTGTTGTTGGCGGGCTGGACAGCCATGATGATGTCTGTGCCGAGTTCTGTGCCCAAACGGGATACCGCGTCGTTTCAGTTGACTACAGGCTGTGCCCTGAACATGTGCATCCGGCGCAGTTCCAGGATTGCTGGACGGCTGTGAAATGGGCGGCGGCTGAGTATGGCGACCCGCTTGTTCTGGCCGGGGATAGTGCGGGAGGAAATCTGGCAGCAGCTATCGCCCACCATGCGCGCGGGCGGTTGGACAATATACTGGGGCAGGTGCTGATCTACCCCGGTTTTGGCGGAGACCAATCGCGCGGCTCATATCTTGAGCACGCCCATGCTCCTTTACTGACACTGGACGATATTAAATTCTACGAAACCGTCCGATACGCAGGTACCCCGCCTCAGGGCGATCCGACTTACGCGCCCTTACAGGACAATGATTTCTCGAAACTGCCGCCTACTGTTGTGATTACTGCTGATTGTGATCCGCTCCGTGATGACGGGAAGGACTATTGCGAGCGGATCAGCGCAGCTGGTGGTCTGGCCCATTGGATCAACGAACCTGGCCTTGTCCATGGGTACCTGCGCGCGCGAACCTCGGTAAAGCGCGCAGCAGACAGTTTCGAACGGATCTCGATCGCAATCGAAGCACTTGGGCAAGAAATCTGGCCCTACGACTGACGCCAGCCAGCTACTTCAGGAAAGGCTTAGCCTTCATCGTCTCTGCGAGGGGTGCACCCAAACGGTTCAGAATGGTCGGGGCCAATTGGATCTGGTCGATTACGGTTTCCGTGTCAGGCCCGTCGGCATCACCGAAGTAATACAGCGCGGTTTCCTGTTGCAGTGGGCTGCGCCCACCGTGGTGTCCGCGCTCGTCCTGACCGTGATCGGCGGTGACGATCACCTCATACCCTAGTTGGCGCCAGCGTGGGATGAACGGGGCCAGCATCTCGTCTGCAACAAAACAGGCATGATCCATTTCCTCGCAGTCGTGATAGAAACGGTGACCCATGCTGTCCAGTGTGCAGGTGTGCAGGATTCCATAGTCCAACCCAAAGCGCAGACACAGATTGGTCAGGGTCGCAAATAGATCGACGTCGGACGGGGTCATCTGATTGTCTTTGCCGTAACCGGTCATGCTGTGAAAGCGACCGTGATTGATGGTCTGGCTCTCTGGCTCGTCATATTCGACGTCCCGCACATAGTCGAACGGGTGACGGTTGAAGAACTGCGACCAAAAACTGTGCGTTACTGCCCCAGTCACGCCGCCGGCCTCACGTACCTGGCTAAAGATATCCTTGTGGCTCAGGCGAAAAACGTTGCCGTTTCCGGTGCAGCCGTGTTCTTGCGGGGTTACGCCCGTATGGATCGATGCATAGCAACTGGCCGAAGTTGAAGGCAGCACCGCGCGGTGCTTCCACACCCGAGCTTCGCCGCTGTCGACCCAGCCTTCGAGGTTGCCGAACAGGCGGCGGAAATTCCGGTATGGTACTCCGTCAAGGATGATCAATAGTAGTTTACGGTCCATGGTTCGGCCTTTTGATCTGAGTATTTCATGGGGACGATACGCGAGTTGAAACCACGCGCCTGTCAAATCGCGTCCCAAATAATAAATTCCCGACGTCAGCCAAGATGCAAAACGCCGGGAATCCATTTCTTCAAAGTGATGTTACAGGCGCAGAGATCAGTTCCCCGCGCTTTCCATTTTGCGATGGGCAACGACCTCTTCCAGCCAACCCAGATGCATCTCGGGCACCGAGCTCAGCAGCAGGTCTGTATAGTCGTCGAATGGCGGGCTGAGCACCTGGCTCTTTGGGCCATAGCGCGCCACGCGTCCCTGATACATCACCGCAATGCTGTCGCTGATCGCCCGAACCGTCGCCAGATCGTGGGTGATAAACAGGTAGGCCACATCCTCGATCTTCTGCAAATCCAGCAGCAGCTTGAGGATACCGTCCGCCACAAGCGGGTCGAGTGCCGATGTCACCTCGTCGCAGATGATCATCTTGGGCTTGGCCGCCAAAGACCGCGCGATACACACGCGTTGCTTCTGGCCACCGGACAACTCGGCTGGGTAACGGTCGATGAACTTCTCGCCCAACTCGATCTCGTCCAGCAACTCGACAACCCGTTTGCGTTTTTCGGCACCGCGCATGTTGAAGTAGAACTCCAGCGGGCGCCCGATGATCGTGCCGACGGTCTGGCGCGGGTTCATTGCCACGTCAGCCATCTGATAGATCATCTGCAACTCGCGCAGGTCCTCGCGGGATCGTCCGGCAAGATCAGGCGAAAGTTTGCGTCCGGCAAACGTAATCTCGCCATCGCGCGGCGGCAACAGGCCGGTGATCACCCGGGCGAGTGTCGACTTACCAGAACCGGATTCGCCCACAACTGCCAGCGTCTGCCCCGGATGAAGCTCGACATTGACGTTGTGCAGCACGTCGAAATTCAACCCCTTGTAACGTGCGGTGATACCGTCAACGCTCAACAGTGGTTCCGCTGTGGGCTGTTTTTCTTCGTGCTCGATCGAACGGACCGAGACCAGAGCTTGCGTGTACTCTTCCTGCGGGTTGTTGATGATCTGATCGGTTGACCCGTATTCAACCGTATTTCCCATCCGCAGAACCATGATTTCGTCGCTGACCTGCGCCACGACCGCAAGGTCGTGCGTGATGTAAAGAGCAGCAACACCGGTATCGCGAATGGCTTCTTTGATCGCCATCAGCACGTCGATCTGCGTGGTCACATCCAGCGCCGTGGTGGGTTCATCGAACACCACCAGATCGGGTTCAGGGCACAGCGCCAGCGCCGTCATGCATCGCTGCAACTGTCCGCCTGAAACCTGGTGCGGGTAGCGGTCACCGATATTATCCGGGTCGGGTAGACCTAGTTTGGCGAACAGTTCCCGCGCGCGGCCTTCGGCCTCTTTTCGCGAAAACTTCTTGTGCTCGACCGCAGCTTCTACAACCTGATCCATGATCTTCTTGGCCGGATTGAACGACGCGGCAGCGGATTGCGACACATACGCAACCTCACCCCCGCGCAGATTGCGGATATCGCCATGGGATGATTTCAGGATATCGCGCCCATTTACCCAAACCTCGCCGCCGGTGATTTCAACACCACCCCGGCCATAGGCCATGGAAGCGAGGCCGATGGTGGATTTCCCGGCACCGGATTCTCCGATCAGCCCCAGCACCTTGCCGCGTTCGAGGTCAAAACTGACCCCGTGCACGATTTCGATGTCATGGGGTTTCTCACCCGGTGGGTAAACGGTCGCACCGATCTTGAGGTCACGGACCTTGAGAAGGGTATCACTCATCCCCGACCTCCTTTCAGCGATGTGGTTCGGTTCAGGATCCAGTCAGCCACAAGGTTGACCGAAATCGCGAGCGTCGCGATGGCCACGGCGGGGTAGAGCGCTGCGCCAATGCCATACACGATGCCGTCCTTGTTTTCCTTCACGATGCCGCCCCAGTCGGCCAGCGGTGGCTGAACGCCCAGCCCCAGAAACGAAAGGGTCGAGATGAAGAGAACCATAAAGATGAACCGCAGCCCAAACTCGGCCACTAGCGGTGACAGGGCGTTTGGCAGGATTTCGCGGAAGATGATCCAGGCACGGCCCTCGCCGCGCAATTTGGCCGCCTCGACATAATCCATCACGTTGATGTCGACAGCAACCGACCGCGACAGGCGATACGGGCGGGTCGCGTCCAGAAGCCCCATCACCAGGATCAGGATCGGAACCGTCACCGGGACGATGGCCAGAATGACCAGCGCCAGGATCAGCGTCGGGATCGACATAACCAGATCAACTGCCCGGCTGAGCACCTGATCGGCCCAACCGCCCAGAACCGCAGCCAGCAAACCCAGCGACGTGCCGGTTACAAAGCTGAGGATCGTAGCCGCAGCAGCAATGAAGATGGTGGTGCGCCCGCCATAGATCATGCGTGTCAGTAGATCCCGACCGATATTGTCGGTGCCCAACAGGTGTTCGGCGCTTGATGGCTCCCACACATCGCCAACCACTTCGGCCATACCGTATGGTGCAATCAAAGGTGCGGCCAAGGCGACAAAGAAATAGAGACCTGTGAAAAACAGACCGATCATCGCCGAAATTGGAATATTCTTCATCATTTCGGATGCCTCAGTCTTGGGTTGGCCAGGATCGATACGATATCGGCCACCATGTTCAGCCCGATATAGACGGCGGCAAAGACCACACCACACGCCAGCACGACCGGCACGTCACGCTTGGTCACCGAGTCCACCAGGTATTGTCCCATGCCGGGATAAACGAACACCACTTCGACTACGACAACACCCACAACCAGATAGGCCAGGTTTAGCATCACCACGTTTACAATGGGTGAGATCGCGTTCGGAAAGGCATGTCGCGCAATGACCTGAAAGTTCGACAACCCCTTTAGTTCCGCCGTTTCGATATAGGCCGACTGCATCAGGTTGAGGATCGCTGCGCGGGTCATGCGCATCATCTGCGCCAGAACCACCAGTGTTAGCACGAATGCGGGCAACGCGATCGCATTGAGTTTTTGCCCAAATGACATCGAGTCATTGATCATCGCAAGCGAGGAAAACCAGCCCAGCTTTACCGAGACATAGTAGATCACCACATAACCGATCAGAAATTCGGGGATCGAAACCGTTGTCAATGTGATGGCAGAGATCAGCTTGTCTGGCCAGCGGTTGCGGTAGCGGACTGCCAGCAGGCCCAGAAAGATGGCAAGGGGAACCGAAACCACGGCCGCGGCGCATGCCAGAAACAATGTGTTGCCCAACCGTTTGCCAATGCTTTCAGCAATGTCGAGCTTGTTGGTCAGGGACTGACCCAGATCACCCTGAACGATACCGCCCAGCCATTCGAAATAGCGGGTCAGGGCAGGCCGGTTCAGGCCCATTTCTTCGCGAAGGTTTGCAAGGGCCTCTGGGGTTGCGGACTGCCCCAGGACGGCTTGCGCTGCGTCTCCGGGAAGGGCTTCGGTCAGGCCAAAAATCAGAGCCGAAGCGCCAAACAGCAATAGGAGTCCCAGCGCAAGGCGCTGGGAAACCAGTTTGATGATAGGATGCATGATCCGTGGCCCGTTTTAGACGAACCACATTTTGCGGGACATGTTGCCGTTCATCATCTCTTGGTTCGGGTCTGATTCCCAACCATCCAGCTGATTACTGACGCCTTCAACAAAGTTGTTGAACATCGGGCAAATCAAGCCGCCTTCGTCGCGGACCATACGGCCCATCTGGCTATAGATGCCTTTGCGCTTTTCTGCATCCAGTTCTGCACGCGCCGAAAACAACAGATCGTCAAAGGCCTGAACTTTGAAACGAGTGTCGTTCCAATCCGCAGTTGACAGGTAAGCGGTAGTATACATCTGGTCTTGTACAGGGCGACCACCCCAGTACGACGCACAGAAGGGCTGGACGTTCCAGACTTCGGACCAGTAGCCATCGTTGGGCTCACGTTTGATTTCCAGCGGGATACCAGCCTGAGCGGCCGTCTGCTGGAACAGAGCTGCGGCGTCGACAGCACCTGGGAAGGCACCATCTGCAACACGCAGGATAATCGGCGAGCCATCATGGCCAGACTTTTTGTAGTGCTCGGCCGCCTTTTCGACACTGAACTCGCGCTGCTCGATTGTTTCGTCAAACAGTGGGTAGGCCGCGTTGATCGGCATATCATTACCGATCGAACCGTAGCCTCGCAGAACCTTGTCTACCAGGTCAGCCCGATTGATGGCGTATTTCAGCGCGGTGCGCAGTTCATTGTTATCAAACGGTGCCGTGTCGCAATGCATGATGAAGACATAGTGACCGCGACCAGCGGTAGAATGTACGGTCAGGTTGGGTGCGCGGCCCAACAGGTCGGCAACTTTGGGTTCCACGCGGTTGACCGCGTGGACCTGTCCGGATTGCAGGGCAGCGGTACGCGCAGTTGCGTCGTTGATGACGATGACTTCGACACTGTCGAAATTGCCGTAATCGCTGTTCCAGTGGTTTTCGTTCTTTGTAAACAAGTGACGCACACCGGGTTCGTCAACTTCCAATTTGTACGGTCCAGTCCCGATACCTGCCCCCGGATTATCCATACCGCCATCAGGCTGAATGATCAGGTGGTAATCGGCCATCAGATAGGGCAGGTCGGCGTTTGGCTCGGTCAGGGTGACCTGGAAGTTGTCGCCGTCAGCTTTCATTGACTCAATGCCCTTCATGATGCCCAGGGCACCGGACTTGGAGTCTTCGTTCGAGTGGCGCTGCATGGTTTTCAGCACGTCTTCGCTGGTCATAGTCTTGCCGTTGTGGAATTCGACACCCTGACGCAGCTTGAAAGTCCAAACCTTAGCGTCGGCGCTGCCTTCAACGCTTTCCGCCAGACGCGGCTCGATCGAGCCGTCTGGTGCAACTTCAACAAGCTGGTCACCAAACTGTTTGCCGTTCTGGAAGGGAACCGAGCTTGCGTAGGTCGCTGGGTCCAGAGAGTTAGTGGATTCACCACCCTGAAGACCAAATTTCAAATCACCGCCCTTTTTCGGCCCAGCAGCCCGAGCGGCGTCCGCGAACATTGTGCTGGCCATCGCAGCCGAAACACCCAGAGCCGCGGCTTTCCCCATGAATTCGCGGCGGGTCATTTTTCCGGCTGTGACCTGACCGGCCATATGCGTGATTTGTTCGTTCATCGATTATTCTCCCTATCGAGTGGTTTTAACCCTTTTCGGGTTTTTGTTGACGCATGAGTCAACGTTGGCTTATTTCGGCGGACCGGGCAAGGGTATTTCTCCTAGATGCCGAAGGCCGAAGCGCAAGTAACCTTGTTTGGCGCGATGCCCTTTCCACAAGAATACTATGATACAATTCTGTTTCAGGCCAGTTTCCGAGCCTTTGCGGTACGGCGCGGTGCGATATGCGTCAATTCATCCACGTATTGCGACAACCAGGTCCATGACATTGGTGCCGGTTGGCCCGGTTGTCAGCAAGGCTTGGGCTTTTTCCAGAAACGATCCGCTGTCAGCATTTCGAAGGGCGGTTATCCCGCTTTCGCTCCATGTTGCGCCGGTAATGATTCCCCCTGCCGCATTGGTCGGCCCGTCTGTGCCGTCCGTGCCGCCGACAACAACTGTAAGGTTTGGCTGCCCGGCAATCTCCTGCGCCAGTGCAAGTGCCAGCGCCTGGTTTCGCCCACCGCGCCCAGGGTGATCGGGCAAGACCACTGTCGGCTCTCCGCCGAAGACCATCACGCCCTTTTCCATGCCGCGCAGCAGTTGGCCGAGATGTGCGGCAACCTTCAGATAGTCGTCATGCAGCGCCTCTTCATCGGCCCAAACCTTTAGCCCAGCCGCTTCGGCGGCTTGTACAACCGCACTGCGGGCATGGGCGTTCGAGGCCACGATCCGCGTGACGGCCTCAAATGTGTGGCTGGAAGGCAAAGCGCCGACACCCGATCCAATGACATTGAGGTCGTCGCCCGGTACGTCCGAGATGGCCAGAACGGTCGCGCGCGCGCCCGCAAAGTGCGACAGCAACCCCCCGCCTTTGATGCGGGACAGTTTGCGCCGCTCAGCGTTCATAGCGCCGATGTCCATTCCCTCTGACAGTAACTTGCGGTTCAACGCTTCAAGATCGCTCAGCGATTTTCCGGGCAAAAGGTCCTCGGCCAACGAAGACGCGCCACCCGACACCAGAAGCAGCACATGTGATCCGGGTTCCATCTGCTCCAGCGCAGCACGCAGAGCGCGCCCGCCTGCAAGGCTGCGGTTGTCCGGAACCGGGTGCGAGGCTTCGATCACCTCGACAGTGTCCGGCAAGTCACGGCCGTGATCGTCCTTGGTCACAACAAGCGTGGGAATCGTGCCGAACCGCGCCAACGCCGCCCGTGCCATGGCGGCGGCGGGCTTGCCTACGGCCAGAATACGGTCCGGTTTCGGGATGTCGTGCAGGGCGGCCTCGGTGGCGGTGTATCCGTCAACGGCCTCAACCCCGGCGCGCCAAAGTTGAACGGCTTGCTTTTCAGTATCCATCAAGTCTCCACCCAGATTGTGACCGGTCCGTCGTTGACAAGTTCAACGGCCATGTCGGCCCCGAATTGTCCAGTTTCCACCGCTACACCTTGCGCAGCAAGGTAGTTTGCGAAGGTATTATACAGATGCTCGCCAAGTTCGGGCGGTGCTGCAGTTGAAAACCCCGGCCTGTTACCGCTTGTTGTATCTGCCGCCAATGTAAACTGGCTGATCACCAAGGCTGACCCTTTTACATCCAGAAGCGAGCGGTTCATCTTGCCCGCATCGTCCTTGAAAATCCTGAGTCTGGCGGTTTTCCGGGCCAGTTTTTCAGCCTGGGCTTCATCGTCCCCCTGCATGGCGCAGACAAGAATCAAAAGCCCCGGACCGGATGCGCCAATGACATTGCCATCGACCGATACTTTGGCTTGCGAAACTCTTTGCAGCAATGCGCGCACGCGGTTCCCCCCCCTTGGCGATTATCTTGCCTGAGCGATGGTTTAGCCGCGCCAGTCGACAAAGTCACCCAGCGCGGCACGATCTGTGCGAAAGTTATTTGCGGGATGCTTTCTGTCTGAATACCCAAAGGAAATCGCGCACAGGATCAGACGGTCTTTCGGGATCTGAAAATATCTGTGCAGGAACGGGCCATACGCAGCTAATGCGGCCTGAGGAATGGTTGCCACGCCCAACGCCTGCGCTGCCAGCGAGAAAGCCGTAACAAACCCTCCGCAATCCATTGCGCCATATGGCCCAAGTTCCGCCGGGCTTGAGACGATGGCGCAATGCGGTGCATCGAACAGAGCGAAATTGCGCATCATTTGTTGGGCCGATCCTGCCCGGTCCCCGCGTTCCACACCGACTGCTTCATAGAGCGCCCAACCGCACGCGCGGCGGCGGTCTTGATAGACGCCTGAATATGACGCGGGAAACGGAAGATCGGGGGCCGGTGCGCCTGTTTCAGCTTCGTTTTGCATCGCCGCGCGGAACCTGTCGGTCTCTGCGCCGCTTGTGATCACCAATTGCCACGGCTGCGCGTTACACCAGCTTGGGACCCGGGCCGCGCTGGCCACGATTTGTTCGATCTGCTCCTTTGGTACAGGGTCGGGCAGGAAGGCCCGGCAGGATTGGCGTTTCTCCAGAAGGTTATTCAGTTCTGCGAATGACACTAGCGCCTCGTTGTTATGTTCCGACCCTCAGGATGATCATGCCGCGCGAGATGTACAAGCAGTTGCTATTGCTGCCCGTTGGCTGCCAGATACCCGACAACCCCGGCAACAAGCAGGCCCAGAACAACGGCAATCGTGATCTTGATGGCTGACCAGGGACGTTCCCCCTGAACCCGCCCGGTTCGACCGTTCACCACAAATCGATAGGTCTGCCCGCGATATTTGTAAGCCGCCATCCAGATCGGCAGCAGAATATGTTTGAAGGTGACATCGCGCACCTCGGTGTCCACCGCGTGGATACGCTGCTTGTCACCCCCAATATCGAAGCGAACATCCCGTTCGATCACGCGCGCCATATGCGCGCGGGCCTCGGTATAGCCCTCATTTAGTTCAACTGTATATGCCTCGGCGCGAAATCCGGCGAGGTATTCTGGCTGGTAAGGTTCAAGTGCCGGCAGATCCCAAGGCTGCAACGCGTCAGTGTAAGCCTTGGGCAACGACTGCGAAGCCAGCACCAGGACATCGTCAAAAAAACGCGCAACACGACCCGATTTGGGCGACCAGCGCACCTTTGGCACCTGTTGCTGAACCCGTTTACCGTCCCGCATCACAGTGTGGGTTTCATAATAGATCACGCCGCGCTCACCACGGTAGGCGGATTTGGTGTCGGCATCAAAGGTCCAGTACGGCACATAAATGCCCTGCATCTTGCGGCCCTTGCGGGCATAGTCCTTCAGCCCGTTGGGCGCGAACCATAACCGCCCCAGCCAATCGCTCATCGCCTTATGCGCCTCGCGCTCGTCGAAAGCAAAAGGCAGAACGCCCTTCGGCTTGATATGCCGGTTCACGCCGGTGTCGGTTACCACCGGCGTGGCACAGAACGGGCATTCCGCAGCGTGCGTGTTGGGGTCGAATTCAACCTGGGCTGCGCAGTTCGGACAGGACAGAACGCGGGTCTGTTCCAGCTCGCTGTCAGGCAGACGGTCCGCAATGGCCGCGTCAAAATCCAGTTCGCGCAGGCTGGCACCTTGCCAGGGGCCCGATCCGATTGGTTCCGAATGACCACAATGATCACATGTCAGCGTACCATTGCTAGGGCTGAACCGATAATCCGCACCGCATTGCTGGCAGGGAAAGCGGTGCTCTGCAAAGTCAGGGGCGTGTGTCATACGTTACCCAATAGTGTCAGGTCAGATGGAGGAGTATCGCGTTTCGGTCAGGCCCCCGGCGGCGGTGGCGGCAGAATGGTGAACAGTTGCGCCAGTTCCTGCACGTCACCGGCCTTTTTCCAGCCGTCCTGGCCCGCGGTCCAGACATAAGTGTCGCGCGTCAGATCGCCCTCGCTGGCCATTCGGCCCATCCTGGCTTTGGAGTATGGGCCGCTGGTCTGCCCATCCACGGCGATATGCCAAACATGCTCGACCGGCGGCGGCGGCGGGGCCGTATGAGCTGCCGGACGTGGGGCAGCGGGGGCGGGCGATCCCCACGGGCCGCTCGGCTGGCCCGCTGCCATGTTTGACATCTGCTGTGCCATCGCCATGCCCATTCCCATGCCAAGACCTGCGCCCATGCCACCGCCTTGGCTGGGGTTGCTGGCCGCAGCCGTCATTGCCTCTGCTGCGGAATACTGTGTGAATTTGCCCAGATCTCCGGCCAATCCCATCGAGGTCCGCTTGTCCAATGCGGCCTCGACCGCCGGAGGAAGCGAAATATTCTCGATGTAGAATTCCGGCATCTCCAGCCCATAGCCTTCCAACACCGGGGAAACTTCAGTCGCGATCAATTTGCCCAGATCAGCCGTGTTCGCCGCCATGTCCAATACAGGAATACCTGACCCCGAAATAACGCGGCTGAACTCCTGCACGATGATGTTGCGGACCTGAAAGCTGATCTCGCTCATGGTGAATTCGCCGTCGGTTCCGACGATTTCCACAAGGAACCTGGCCGGGTCTTTGACCCGAACGGTATAGGTACCATAGGCGCGTATGCGGGTCGGCCCGAACTCGGGGTCGCGCAGCATGATCGGGTTCTTGGTCCCCCATTTCAGGTCGTTGAACCGGGTCGTATTGACGAAGTAGATCTCGGACTTGAACGGCGACTGAAAGCCATGATCCCAGTGCTGTAATGTGGTCAGGATCGGCATGTTGTTGGTCTCTAGCATATAGAGACCTGGCGTGAACACATCCGCCAACTGCCCTTCATGCACAAATACGGCCGCCTGACCTTCGCGCACAGTCAGCTTGGCACCGTATTTGATTTCATGGCCTTCACGCTCGAACCGCCAGACCATGGTGTCGCGAGTGTCGTCAACCCAATGGATGACGTCAATGAATTCTCCGGTCAGAAAATCGAATATTCCCATTTGGGTTCTCCTGTCCTTGGTGTCAGAGCGGTTGCCCCATCATTTCCCGGGCAATGACATGCACGATGGGGCGGGCCTGATCGACTGTCACGCCTGGCTCCAGCCGCTTGTCATAAAGCATTGTCAGCAGTTTTTCGTCATGGCTCGTCAGCAGGGCAAACTCGTCATCATCATTGAAGATCGATGGGCGCGCTGCCGGGCTGTCGTTCGACAATCCCAGCCCCTGTGCGATTTCTTCGTGGATACAGCTGCGGCGGACCAGATCGGTCAGCTCGGCCCGGATCAACGCAACGGCGCGCACATATTTGTACGGAGACGCCGTTGTCGCCGAGGCAAAAACAAAACAATCGAAATTCGATCTCGGATTTGCGACCAAATCAAGCGAAGCCTGACTGATATTCGGGATCAGCTGTTTCAGTCGGGACACCACATAGGTGCTGTCGTCCTTGCCCGCGAAAAAGACGTGGAAGTTAGCGTTTCGGGAGACCACGGAAATCGGATGATCCGTCAGCCTCGCCAGGCGCGAAGCAAAGGATTGAACCCGTTCCGCATCCTGTTCCCGTACAGCAGGCAGCACGGAAGGCCCAAACTCAGTCTGGATGCGCACCGGCCCCGACCAACGGCTGAGCTGCCCGTCTGTCTGGCGCGACCCGATGGAAACGTTTTGGGTCGGATATTCGCTGTAGAACGCAATCGCTTCGAAATTTCGCGCCAGATCCTGGGCATCATAAGGCGTATCGGGCCCGCCCCCGTCTGTCCGCAATAACCCCCGCACCAAAAGGTCGCGTTCGACACGCTGGTAAAACCGCGCCAGATCCTGACTTGCGGCAGAGGGCGGTACATAGGCATTCGCCGCAATAGAAACAGGCGCCGGGCGCGCTTGCGGCGCAATCGAGGATGTCAGTGTTTCATCGCAATTGGCCAAAGCCAAAAACGCCGCCATCCCCAACCCCAGTTTCAGATATGTAATATCCCGCACGCCCAGTTCAGCCTCAGCCGGGGACAGCGGTTCCGGCGTTGTCGCCGGTCCCGTCTCGTCGCGCCTTGGCGGATGCCAGAGTGTCGCGCAGTTCCGCCTCCATCTTCTGCAGCTCGGCCTCGGCCGCGGCACGTTTGGCTTTTCCTTCATCCGCAATGGCCAGGCTTTCGTTGATGGTGCCGATCAGGTCTGCGTTGGCCTTTTTGACAGCTTCGATATCGAACACGCCGCGTTCCATTTCCTCGCGGATCATCTTGTTCGACTGGCGCAGATTGGCAGCATTCGAAGTCAAAAGCTCGTTGGTCAAATCGTTGGCGTCGCGCACCGCGGCAGCAGCTTCGGCGCTGCGCTGAATGGTGACGGCCTGTGCCAGTTGCGTTTCCCATAGCGGCACGGTGTTCACCAGCGTCGAGTTGATCTTTGTGACCAGCGACTTGTCGTTCTCCTGCACCAGCCGGATCGACGGAAGCGACTGCATCGTGACCTGACGGGTCAGTTTCAGATCGTGCACGCGGCGCTCCAGATCGTCACGCGCGGCGCGCATGTCACGCAGTTCCTGTGCTTTCATCACCTGTTCTTCTTCTGGCGCGGCCTGAACGGCGGCTTCCCTTTCGGGGATGTCATGGCTGTCCAACTCGGTCAGCTTTTCTTCACCCGCCGCGATATACAGCGCCAGTTCATCGTAGAAACCCAGAGTTTTCTCGTACAGCAGGTCCAGCGATTTGATGTCCTTGAGCAGTGTATGTTCATGTCCCAGAAGATCGTCAGTAATGCGGTCGATCTGCCCCTGAACTTCTTCGAACTGAGCGGTGAATTTCGCAAATGGTGCGGCTCTGCCCAGCAGCCTTTCCCACCAGCTACGCTCGCGGCGCACGTCCAGCTCACTGACCGAAAATCCGCGGATCGTGGTCACGATATTGCGCAGGCTGTCACCTGCCGGGCCAACATCCTTGTTGCGCACATCCGCAAGCATGGCCTGACTGATTTCCTGCAATTCGGCCTGAGCGGAAGACCCGAAAGCAACAATCGAGTTGGTGTTGCCCATGTCGATCTCGTCCATGCGCTTGCGGATCTCGGCACTCACGGGTTCATCGGCTTCTTCAAGCGAGATAACCTCGGCCTTTGGTTCGGGCAGGGCAACTGCGGTGACTTCCTGCACCAGTGTTTCGGCCTGAGCCGCCTTGTTCTTGATCTCATCGGACATGGGGATGTTCCTCGCTCAAATAATGGCCGGTCAGTCCAACCGGACGCCTTCGCGCTGCAGTCTTTCGCGCAGCACGTCGATTTCGACCGTCAGATCACTGCGGTCATCCAATAGCATTTTCCGCGTACGCGCGGCAAAATTCTGTTCCAGATCATCCAGCAAGGCGACATAGTCTGTCATCGCCTGGGCATCACGGGTCCGGGCGTAAACATCGGCAAACTTGACCGTCGCATCACGCGCGCCCTGTAGATAAACCGTCATGTATTTTCGCGCGCCCGCCAGATCGCGGGGGTCTTCCTCGACCGTTCGAAAAAGGTCACGTGCGGTGTCCTGAAACCGTTCCAAACGGGCTTCGATCCGGCGATCACCCGCGCGTTTGATGGCGTCCGTCATCTCGGAAAGACGGTTTTCCGCATCCTCAACGACCCGGGCAACGCGGTCTTGCTGAAAGGTGTCAATTCCTTCCATGCCCTTGTCCTTCATCGGGTCAAACCCGAAGGAGGCCGAATGCAGCACCGTTGCTGCAGCGCCGAACAAGACAGGGGCAAGCAGGCTGACTTGCGACGCCGTTTCCGCATTCAGAAACTCGGTCCGGTAGGACGCAAGAGCGGCGCCCAGACCTGTCAGAAGGCTGGCAAAGATTTTACGGGGAAACGCAGGCCGGCGGGCAGCCTTACGGGCGTTAAACGCGGCTTCGGCCCGCAGACCTTCGCGCAGCAAGAACGCAGCTGCCGTCAGCAGGCCAGCTGCGATCAGACCTATGGTCATGCCAATCGCGCCATCGTTCAGCGACAGAAACACCAATGGGATGGCCGGTATGAACAGGACATTGGCACGCGCGCCCGCAGGTTCGACCCGCGCGCCATCGAATTGCCCACGGGGCTGAAGAGTGTCGCCGGACTTATCATCCTGAGGGCTGTATTTGCCGCCAAATCGCTTTGCCATGCGTTACAAGCCTCCAAGCACGCCTGTGCACACGCCAAACAAAAGCACCAGCAATACGGCGTAGGCGAATTTTTGCACTCCGCTTCCGGACATCACGCTCCCCAAATAGCAGCAATCACAGAAAATTTAGGGGATACGCAGGCTTGGCGCTAGGGGGAAGGTTGCCGAACCTGCATCACTTGCGGGGATTCTTGCCGATGGGCGGGCGTTTTCTTTGTGGTCGCGTCGGGCGTTTGTGGGCCGCTTCGGGTTTGGCATCCGAATCCAGCCCAAGTTGATCGCGCATAACGCGGCGGCGGATTTCTTCGACTTCGCCCGGCTTCAGATTGCCCAATTGGAACGGGCCGTAAGAAACCCGCAACAAACGGTTCACATTAAAACCGATATCTTCCATGGCCCGACGGATTTCTCGGTTCTTTCCTTCGCGCAGACCGATGGTCAGCCAGGCATTGGCCCCTTGCTGGCGATCCAGCGTGACGGTCATCGGCTGGAACCGCTCTCCCTCAATCACCAGACCTTTGCGCAGAGGTTCGAAATTTTCGTCTTTCGGGCGGCCGTTTACCCGCACACGGTATTTGCGCAACCAGCCGGTCGCGGGCAGTTCGAGCTTGCGCTTGATAGCACCATCATTAGTCAGCAGCAGCAGACCTTCGGAATTCAGGTCAAGCCGACCAACGCTCATCACCCGAGGCATGTCTTCGGGCAGCTTGTCGAAAATCGTATCGCGCCCTTTTTCGTCGCGGGTTGTCGTAACCAGCCCAGCAGGCTTGTGATACAGCCACAAACGCGAGGGTTCCGGTTCCGAGACCGGTTTGCCGTCGACCACGATCTTGTCTTTCGCCGTCACGTTCAGGGCGGGGCTGTCGATGGTCTTGCCATTCACGGCCACGCGGCCAGCTTCGATCATGCGCTCGGCCTCGCGCCGCGACGCGACGCCAGCACGGGCCAGGACTTTGGCGATCCGGTCGCCAGGAGGAGGGGTCTTGTTCATGTCTGGGCCATACCCTATCCCGCGCGCTTGCGAAAGGCAGGTTTCTGATGCAGTCAGGGGCATGGTGTTCAAATCGCATATGGAACAGGCGCTGTGTGAGGCGCGCGCAGCAGCGGATCGCGGCGAAGTGCCCGTTGGTGCGGTCATAGTCGGGCCGGACGGCTCTGTTGTGGCGGTGGCAGGAAACCGGACTCGTGAGTTGAACGATCCTACGGCGCATGCAGAAATCCTGGCTTTGCGCGCGGCCTGTGCCTATGCCGGATCTGAAAGACTGCCCGGATTTGATATCTATGTGACACTGGAACCCTGCGCCATGTGTGCAGCGGCACTGGCGGCCGCGCGCATCCGGCGCGTTTACTATGGGGCGTCCGATCCCAAATCCGGCGGCGTGGCCCATGGCGCGCGGGTTTTTTCCCACCCGCAAGCGCATCACAAGCCCGAGGTCTATGACGGCATAGCCGCCAAAGAATGTGAAATCCTGATGCTGGATTTTTTCGCGGAAAAACGAATAGAAAAATGACCGTGATCTGACAGGACGGCCACTGTCAGTTCCAGTCCAGGCGATACACTGTCTGCTGCCCGCCGAACCCTTTCAGTGCGACCGATTTTGGCGAGCTAAATCTCAGACCGCCCTCCGGGCTGACCAGCAATCTGGTCACGTCGGTGACATGAATTTCATTCGGGCCACTTACGTCTGTCACGCGCGCGGCCTTATTGACGACGGACCCGAAGAAATCCTCATCTTTCTGTATGACGTCGCCGGTATGAATTCCAATCCGCAGACCCAGAGGTGTTTCGGAATTTGCCAATGCGTTCTTTCTTTGCAGCTCGATTGCTGCCTGAATCGCATCCTGGACCGTCGGGAAGATCGACATCGTGCCATCCCCAAGGGATTTGACCAGCCGTCCCTGATGGACTTGGATAAGGTGTTCAGCCAGATCAAAATGACCGGAAATAAGCTGGGCCCATTTTTTGTCACCCAAGTGCCGGATGATATCTGACGACCCGACAATGTCAGTGAACATGACCGAAGCGGTTCCCTCGGTCTGATCCTGTGTGAACTCCTGTTTTGCGGCTTCGATCAGTGCATTCAACACCGAATGCTCGATGCCGATCTTTTCCATGTTCGAGGTCGGGTTAGACACATGCAGCTGCACCATTTTCCAGACGCCGTCTTCCAGATGCAGAACAAATGTAAAGCGGTGCCAGGCTGAATTGCCGTTCGAATGAAAGGTCAGCGTCGCTTCGCAAAATGCCCAGCCTACATCCCCACATTCAAACGCTTCCAGCGAATGTTCCTGCCAGTCATAGTCCGGGATTTCGTTGGTGTGATCGGCGAAGCCACGCCGAAACACCTGCCCGGACCATGCCTCTTCATCCGCCGAGCCCTGATACCGCAGGTGTTCCGAGGATGACAGCATATTGACCAGCACAGCCCGATCCTTGTCATGAACGGCTTGATTCCATCGCCGTACAACTGCGATCAGTTCCGGTGAAGGGACAATGTCGCTGGTCATATCATCCCTACAGCTTTATCGCCTGCATAACCTGCGGTTCGATGACGTCTACACCCGGCAAAGCACCTGCCAGCGCCTGAGCGGATTGCTCAAGAATCGGGAAGGTCTTGTAGTGGCAGGGAATTACCGTCTTGAAGTTGAAGTATCTTTTGGCGGCGTAGGCGGCAGCTTTCATATCCATGGTGAAATGCCCGCCCGCTGACAGGATGCCGACATCGGGTTTGTAGTAATCCCCCATCCAGTCCATGTCGGCCATGATGTCGGTATCACCTGAAACATAAAGCATGCGCCCCTCGGCACTGATCATGAAGCCGACCTCGCTGCCGCCTGTGCGCAGGCCGTCCGGTGTCGAAAAGGTCGAGCTGTGAGAGGCCGGGACCATTGTTACCTTGACCCCGTTCAGGTTGACCGTGCCGCCCTTGTTGAAACCAATGGTCTCGATGCTTTCGGCTTCGGCCCAGTACCCCATCAGGTCATATTGTCCCACAACCGGAATCTTCAGGTGTTTGGCCAAAGGCAGAACGTCGACGACATGGTCAAAATGCGTATGGGTCAGAAGGATGTGGGTGGCGCCATCAACGGCGGCGTCATGCTGTTCCTCGGGCAAGACCGGGTTGCCGGTCAGCCAGGGGTCGATTAGCAGCACCTGTCCCTGGGTTTCGATACGGAAACTTCCATGGCCCAACCAGATAATGTTCATAATTATTTCCTCCCAATCATTCTGTTGGCGGCAGCCTAACATCGGATAAGTAAATTTCCATGGATTGGTTTCGTGAAATAGACGGGTACTGCGAGCGGCTGTCTCCAGCCTACTGGGCCGAGCCCGTTAACGCGGTCACAAACGCTGCTTTTCTGATTTGCGCATGGGTCATGTGGCGGCGGGTGCGCAATCAGAACATGCCGCTGGCCAAGGTTTTGGTGGCGCTTCTGGCGATCATCGGGTTTGGCAGTTACCTGTTCCACACGCATGCGCAGGTATGGGCGGCTTTGGCGGATGTCGCGCCCATACTGTTGTTCATATTGGTCTATATTTTTGCGGT
Source organism: Ruegeria sp. O6 (assembly GCF_056535045.1). Classification (NCBI taxonomy): domain Bacteria; kingdom Pseudomonadati; phylum Pseudomonadota; class Alphaproteobacteria; order Rhodobacterales; family Roseobacteraceae; genus Ruegeria; species Ruegeria sp. O6. Next base: position 211,059 of record NZ_JBQERM010000006.1, read on the forward strand.
GAATAAAGACATCTGGAGGATGCCTTTGGGGGTGGCGCTCGGGGGAATGCTTCTTTTTCTTCCCTATGCGACGGCTGCTGTCCCACTGTTCCAACAGGTTCCGGGGCTTGGAGGGTCGGCGGTTTATGCGCCGGTCCCTTTGCTGATCCTGATCTATGCTGTTCTTTTGCGCGGCCGTGATCCGATTCTGGCCAAAGGACTGATAATCGGGGCGTTGATCCTGATCCTGTCGATAACCTTCCGTGCCCTCGATATGCGTCTCTGTGGTCAATGGCCCGTGGGGACACACTTCATGTGGCATATCCTGAATGCCATCATGTTGGGCTGGATGATCGAAGTATATTGTGCGGCTCTCATCAGGGGTCATGTCACCCAAACTCATGGGTCATGAGCATACGGCACGGAGGCCTGTCGAGACCATCCTTCAGACTTGGGCTGGCTGTCAGTGAAGCTGCGCAGAGCTTTCTCAGTCCTTGAAGGCTGCGGCCAGATGATCGGGCAGGTTGAATTCGCTCAAGACCCGTGCGCGGCCCTCAGGCGACATCTTGCGGGCAGTCTTTTCAACAATGCTCTGGATTTTCTCGGCTGAGTGTTTCGCCGCAAAGGGCTGGAAATACCATTTCAGAAACACAAAGCAGATCACATCTTCCAGCGCCTGCACCTCTGCATCGCGTTTGATGCCTTGCTTGCGCAACATGCGACCCGCGGCTTCGGCCTGCTCAGCGTCATAGCCTTCTTGGGTCATCAAACTCATCACCACGTCCGCGTGATGCACACCTTGCGCCTTGCGCCAGGCCAGATAACCCGCCCGACCTTCTGGGAATTCATTGCGGGCAAGTTTCCACCGCTCGACATGTTGACCACGCGCTGCAATCTGCAAGGCGTCGGACGCGCCCGGAAACAGGCGGTCAAGCTCTGCGCTCATGCGCTCGCCGTAAAGCCGCGCTTCGGGGCGGCCATCATCGCGATTGGGGTCATTTGCGTTCGCCGCATCGATGGCATCCAGGACCGCTTGTTTTTGCGTGTTCATCAGCTGCTCCACTTGCTTGTCAGAACCGCAAGTGCCTTATGCAGTTCCCTTTTGGTATTTGCAGCAATGCTAACGACTCGCTTTGGGCTGTGCACCCTCGAATATGCGCTTTGGCCGGGTCGGAGAGGGGAAATCCGACCCAGCCGGAACCTGCGCATCACTTTGCAGGTTTAACCTTGTCCTGAGTGACCGGTTCCGTCACGGGCGAGGGGAAGGTCAAAGTGCGTGTCAGGTTGCTTGTGTCGATACCCAGGGCCATGGCCGGTGCGGCCAAAAAGGTGGCGGACAAGACTGCGGCAATCATCAGGGGTTTCATGTTTTTCTCCGGTTTGCGTTGTGTCGCACAACTAGAAATGAACAGTACAGTTCAGTTTTCAAGGTCAATATTGAACTAATTAGTTTACTTTTTTGCATACCACTCATTCAGTTTTGAATGGCGGGTGTCATGCGGCGGAACTTAAACTCGGGACGGCCCATGGCGCAGCGGTCTTGCGACTGCCGCGACAGACAGGTAAACGCCCCATAACGTAGATGAGGGAAGCCGATGTCGATTGACCAAAGCACCGCCGCCAAAGTGGCCAAACTGGCCCGGATCAAGGTCGAGGATGACGCGCTGCCGGCGCTGGCATCCGAGTTCAACACCATCCTCGGATTCATCGAACAGCTGAACGAAGTGGATGTCGAAGGTGTCGAGCCGATGGTCTCGGTCACGCCGATGCGGCTGAAACGCCGTAAGGACGAGGTGACCGACGGCAACCAGCAGGGCAAGGTGCTGGCCAACGCCCCTGACGCCCGCGAAGGGTTCTTCGCAGTTCCCAAAGTGGTGGAGTAAGACATGAGCGAGCTGAACAAACTGGGTCTGGCCGAGGCGCGCGATGCGCTGCGCTCAGGTGACGTCACTTCTGTCGAGCTGACCGACGCCTGCCTGAAAGCCATTGACGAGGCAGATGCGCTGAACGCCTTTGTCCACAAGACACCCGAACTTGCAATGGAGCGCGCCAAGGCTGCGGATGAGCGGATCCAGCGTGGCGACGCACCGTCGATGTGTGGCCTGCCGATCGGCATCAAGGATCTGTTTTGCACCAAGGGTGTGCCGTCGCAGGCGGCGTCGAAAATCCTGGAAGGGTTCAAGCCGGAATACGAATCCACCGTTTCTCAGCAACTGGCCGACGCAGGCGCGGTGATGCTGGGAAAACTGAACATGGACGAATTCGCCATGGGATCGTCCAATGAAACATCGACCTATGGCAATGCGGTCAGCCCGTGGCGCCGTGGCAACGATGATGCGCAACTGACACCGGGCGGCTCGTCTGGCGGGTCTGCGTCTGCCGTGGCTGCTGATTTGTGCCTGGCTGCGACAGGTACCGACACCGGAGGCTCGATCCGCCAGCCTGCGGCCTTCGTTGGCATCACGGGCATCAAACCCACCTATGGTCGTTGCTCGCGGTGGGGTATCGTCGCCTTTGCGTCCTCGCTGGATCAGGCAGGACCAATGACCAAGAACGTGCGTGATGCAGCGATCATGCTGGAAACCATGTGCGGGCATGACCCCAAGGATTCGACCAGTGCCGAACTGGCGGTCCCAAATTTCGAGGACATGCTGACCGGTGACATCAAGGGCAAGAAGATCGGTATCCCGAAAGAGTACCGTATGGAGGGTATGCCCGCCGAGATCGAAAAACTCTGGGCCGATGGCGCAGCGATGCTGAAAGCCGCGGGGGCCGAGATTGTCGATATCTCGCTTCCGCACACCAAATACGCGCTGCCCGCCTATTACGTGATTGCCCCGGCCGAGGCATCTTCGAACCTCGCCCGCTATGACGGTGTTCGCTATGGTCGCCGTGCACAGCTCGCGCAGGGCGATGGCATCACCGAGATGTACGAAAAGACCCGCGCCGAAGGTTTTGGCCCCGAGGTGCAGCGCCGCGTGATGGTCGGCACATATGTGCTGTCCGCAGGTTTCTATGACGCCTATTACAATCGCGCGCGCCGGGTCCGGACCCTGATCAAGAAAGACTTCGAAGACGTGTTCGCCGCAGGCATCGATGCCATTCTGACACCGGCAACCCCTTCGGCGGCTTTCGGTCTGGGGGAAATGACCGAGGCGGACCCTGTTCAAATGTATTTGAACGACGTCTTTACGGTTACCGTGAACCTCGCTGGCTTGCCCGGTATCTCGGTCCCCGCAGGGCTGGATGCACAAGGTCTTCCCTTGGGGTTGCAGCTGATCGGGCGCCCGTGGGAAGAAGGTGACTTGCTCAACACCGCTTATGCGCTGGAAACCGCAGCCGGTTTTGTGGCCAAGCCCGGCAAATGGTGGTAAGCCTTCGGGCAAGTGAATTACTGAAGACGGAGCCAAACAATGCGTGTTTTGCTTTTGGTCCCGGCCCTGACACTGGCTGCGGCCTGCACCAATGTCGCGCCGTTGACCAGCACGGGTTTCAACACGCCTGAATATCAGGCGCAGCGCGAGGCTCAATTGGCGGGCCAGGGCGGGGCGGTCAATCCGCTGCTGGCTCCGGTCGATGTTTCCCAGCAACCACTGGGCACACCGGGATCATCGACCTTTGCAACAGGTGAGAATGCGGACATCGCCAACCAGACCGCCGCAGCGTTGGCCAGCACGTCCGGGCAATCCTCGGTCTCCGCGTCGCCGTCTTCCGGCTCCAACAGCAGCGCAATCTCTGACGAGCAGGACTTCGCAGCCGTGTCCGAGAGGCGCAGCATCCAATCCGATGCCGCCCGGATTGAGCAAAACCGCCAGACCTACAAAGTCGTCGCTCCAACCGCCGTGCCTGAGCGCACGGCGAGCGGCCAACCGAATATCGTACAATATGCGCTGAGCACCTCCAATCCGGTGGGCACACAACTCTACAGCCGTTCCGGTTTCAACCTGCAAGCCAAGTCACAGCGGAACTGCGCGCAATTCCCGTCACCGGATCAGGCTCAGATCGAATTCCTGTCCAACGGCGGTCCGCAACGTGACCGCAAGGGTCTGGACCCGGATGGCGACGGCTATGCCTGTGGCTGGGACCCCAGCCCGTTCCGCAGTGCCGTTAACAACTGACGCCTTAACGCCGATCTGGCATCCGTCTCCGAATTTCGGCAAGCGCCGGGGCGGGATGGTGCCATCCTTGATCGTGATCCACTATACGGCCATGGACGGTGCGCAGGCGGCTCTGGATCGCCTATGCGACCCGGCTTCCGAAGTTTCGGCTCATTACCTGATCGGGGGTGATGGCACCCTGTGGCAAATGGTGCGTGAAGAAGATCGCGCCTGGCATGCCGGCGCAGGGGAATGGGACGGCAAGGACGACATCAACTCGCGCTCGGTCGGGATTGAACTGGATAACACCGGCAAACATCCGTTCTCGCAGCCGCAAATGGCGGTGCTGGAACAGTTGTTGCCCCTGATCATGACCCGCTGGTCCATTGCGTCGTCCGGGGTCATTGGGCATTCCGATATGGCGCCCGGCCGTAAATGCGATCCTGGGCCGCGCTTCGACTGGAACAGGCTCGAAAAGCAAGCGCTGGCCAAACCGCGCGGCACAGGAGTTGATCCGATGTCACCCGATGCAGAAGCATTTCGCGCCTCTGCTCGGATGGCAGGTTTCACCGCCCCCGTGGACGATGCAAAACTGCTGGCCGCTGTCCGATTGCGATTTCGCCCCTGGGCGAAAGGTCCGCTGGACATGGCGGATATGAATGCGGTCACCCCGTCGGACACAACAACCTGATCCGCTCTTCATCTGGCCAAAAATATCCCGGGGTTGAATTGGCCGCAGGCCAAGAAGGGGCTGGCCCCTTCTCGGACCTGTCAGCTCTTGACGCCGCAGACCGCAAAGCCTACCCAGCCCAGGCGCGGAGGGCCGGATGGCCGCTGGGGCGTATGCCCGAGAGGAAAGTCCGGACTCCACAAGACAACGGTGCCGGGTAACGCCCGGGCGGGGCAACCCGACGGAAAGCGCCACAGAAATCAGACCGCCCAGGGCCTCGGCCCCGGGTAAGGGTGAAACGGTGGGGTAAGAGCCCACCGCGCCGCTGGCAACAGTGGCGGCACGGCAAGCCCCACCGGGAGCAATGCCAAATAGGGTCCCCGCGCGGGCCGGTCGGCGCAAGCCGATACCGCCGCTAAGCGCGTCTTGGCCGAGAGGGACCGGGTTGGCAGCTTGAGCCGTGCAGCAATGCACGGCCTAGAGGAATGGTCATCGAAGGGGGCAACCCCGGAACAAGATCCGGCTTACAGGCCCTCCGCGCGTATCTACTTATCCTCCGGGCGGCGTGTAGGTCCCCGCCAATCTTGCGGCTTTCTCAGTGACCGAAACGAACTCGTCCGCAGTCCAGGCTCGAACCGTTTCTATGTTCGTGACCGCACCCGATGCCGCGACCGCCATGCCGACCGCCACAGCATCTGTTCCGTCTGGCGCTTCGCTGATCACGACCACGTCATTGCTGCCGGTTGTCATGTAGAAGGACAGCAGTCGACCGCCGACTTTCTCCAGCAATGCTTTCACTGGGCCGGTTCGGTTCTCGGGCTTTTGCAACATGCCTTTGACACCAGCTTGCGAGTAAGTTGCGTAGGTAATGAAAACAGGCATTGGTACCTCCTTTTTAACGAGAAATCACAGGGCCTTTCAGTCAGCCGCCCCGGGGGCCGTCTTGCGTCAGATGCCGGAGATCAGCGGTGCCGCGATGTGCCAAAGACCTGCGCCGATAAGCGCCACACCTGACACCGGCACCAGCCACCGGGCTGTCGGCAGAAGCTTTTCCAGCGCAACATAGGCGGCAATGCCAACGATCCAGTAGAGGTTCATGATTCCACCGACGAAAAGCAGCAACATCAGAGCCCAGCAACAGCCCAGGCAATACGTGCCGTGCAGGGCTCCGGTTCTGAGTGCGCCGAAGGGTCCGGGCCGGTTGTGACCGGCCAGAAACCTTGCAGGGCTCTGGCAGTGACGAAGGCACGCATTCTTCAAACTTGAAAACTGATAGAATCCGGCAGCCAGCAGAACACATCCCGCGAAGGGGCCAGAGCGGATTGTCATCATCGGCCCGCTCGACAGCCCGATATGTTCCAACCCCCACTGCAATGCCGTTGCAGTCAGGCTGAACGCAGCCCAGGTCACCAGATAGCCCAACAGGAAACACAGGCTGAACGTTGCGGCGCGGTCTTTCTCAGGGCCCATGCGCTTTGTCGCTGCAAACAAAAGCACGGCTGGCGCGGCACTTGGGGTCATCATGGCAATCATCATGATCCACCACATCAGGAAGATGAGCAGAGTGTAACCGAGGCTCCAGGCGGTTGCGGAACCCATCTGCATGGGCTCCCCAACCGGGCCTGCCATGCGGGTCATTTCGACCGCAGACATTTTCATCCCGACGCCGGCAACTGTGTACCAGGTGGCAGCAAGAATGATCAGAAGGACGCTGCCCAACACGATTGCATTGTCCTGCCTCAACAGCCGCTCAATCGCCCCGGCAGGGGCTGTCGCACTCTGTCTGGTCATGAGAGGGTCTCCGGCTACGCGCCCAGAACACCGTGACCCGAGAGGTTCAGATGTGCGAGATGGGCGTGCGTGGCATCAAAGGTAAGGCTGATTTCGCCGCCCGTTGTTTTGGCCGACCCCGAGGCAGCCTCGGCGTGGCGGTACTCAAAGCCGTTCGGCAACTGGATCGATGCCCTGTGCGCGGCGCCCGATACGATATGTGGAATCGGGCTGACCTCGACGTCGAAGACCCCCGGAACATTGGCGTAGCCGCTACGATCATCGCGGTTCCAGTTCAATTCGATTGGGACAAAAAGCGTATCATATTTCGTCGGGGCCATCGCACTGTAAACGTACCACATGGTCGCCATTTCATCGGTGTCTTCGCCGGTCATGATGGCCTGCAATGCTGCGCGCTGTTCGGCTGTAGCACTTTCGTCAATGATCAGTTGCATCTGACCATTGCCTTCGTGGATCGGTCCCGGCCAGTGATAAACACCTGCTGCCCGCAAACCGGCCAGATCAGTATCGCCATAATGCCCGCTTTCGATGTCGAAAACGACAACAGCCTCGCAATTTCCGTGTGATGGAAGAACGCTGAATTGGCAGGGACAGCCGAAATTGCAATTACAATTGGCCAGTTCTTCGCCCTGAATAACCCATTCTGTCATGATAGCCCCCCAAGAAAAGCTGCGTAAAACAACACTGCTCCGCGCGGGCATTACCTGTTCACACTGCCTTGGTCGTCGAGCCTGAAGTTGGCCTCTTGGACGTATCAGTTGCGGCAAACCTATCACGATATCGTGATATGTACAAACTTACTCACTGTCTTTTGGTCCTCATCGGCTTGGAAATTCAGTCCGGAATCCCGTGGGGGTTGAACGTGGTATTCGCCTTTGCAATCCTTTGATAGAACTGGGGCATATTTTGAAAAACCGGGAGGATTGTCATGAGCTTTATGAAGACACTTGCGTCCGTTGCAGTTGGTTTCGCGGCTGCGAAGGGGATGGAGAAATACCAGAAAATGGGCGGAATGGCTGGCTTGCAGGACATGATGCAAGGCGCAGGCGGCGGCCTTGGTATGGATCAGCTTGGCAAAATGGCCGAACAGTTCGGCCTTCCCGGAGGTGCGACAGGCCTTCAGGACATGATGGGTAAGATGGGGCTGGGTGGCAGTGCCGCAGGTGCCGCAGGTGCCGCCGGTCTTGGCGGGCTTTTGAATGCGATGCAGGGGGCGGCCAGAACTGGCAGCCAGCAGACCACCGACATGATGGAGACGGTGTTTGGCGGAACACCAGCCGGGGCTGCCATGGAAGCTCAGGCCAAGCTCATGTTGCGGGCGATGATCCAGGCGGCAAAGGCAGACGGCGAGCTGGACGAGCACGAGAAAGAAACGATCCTCGGAGAGTTGGGCGATGACATCAGTGACGAGGAACGCGCATTCGTGCAGGAACAACTGAACGCACCTGTCGACGTCATGGGTCTGGCAGCTGATTCTGGGGCACCGCTCAGAACGCAGATTTATGCGACATCTCTGGCGGCAATACGGTTGGACAATGATCGTGAGGCCGCATATTTGCGGCAATTGTCCACTGCGCTGGGTCTTTCGGACAGTGAAAGGGACCAGATTCACAGCTATATGGGTGCGCCAACGTTACCGGGTTGAACCTGTGCCCGATTCCTGGGCTGGGATCGTCCGATTGGCCTTGACATGCACGGCGTAGCGCGTAAAAGCGCACGCTCATAGGAATTCAACCGAAAGGCCCCTGCCTTTCCGGACGCAGGAGATAACCATGGCGAAGCCGACGACAATCAAGATCCGTCTGAACTCGACCGCGGGCACGGGCCACTTCTACGTGACCAAAAAGAACGCGCGCACCATGACCGAGAAAATGACCATTCGTAAATACGATCCGGTCGTTCGCAAGCATGTCGAGTACAAGGAAGGCAAGATCAAGTAATCTTGCCGTTCCATTTGGACTTTCCAAAAGGGTTCTGCTTGGCAGAGCCTTTTTTTGTGTTGAGCTCCGGTGGTTTGTTGCCAAGAATGTCAGCATGCCCACCTGGGGCCGTTGCAGGAGCGCATCAGCCACCGATGCAATCGCATGGCCTGTGGCTTGCTTTTTGTGCCGACCTGCAAGTACGCTTGAGCAAACCGCCACAAAATGTTGACCGCCATGAAAAAAATCTTGTTATCCACAATTGCCGTTCTGACTTTGGCGGCCTGTGAAGACCCGTTTAACCGCAAAGGTGTTGGGTTTACCGGAATCGATGGCGAACCCCGCACGATTTCCGACGTTCCCGGAGCCGTCGCATTTCTGCCGCCTGAAACGAATGTCCCGGCCGAGCTGGCAGAACTTCAGACCGTTACTCTCTTGGCTGATGAAGTGGACCCCTCCAAGGTGGCAGCCGTTGCTATCGACAATGGCGGGCGGACGCCGGACAATGCGGTGCAGCTACAGGGCAGCGATACGAATCTGTTCCTGAGCACCGTCAGCGTCAACGGAACCTTGTATGGTGTCCTTCGCACACCGACGAACAGCGTAAAGGTCGACAACTCGGTCGGCGTTGGTTTCGCGCAAGAGGCTGAGCGTTTCACCGGGTGTCTGCCTGCCGGTGATGTGTTCCGCAAAGGCACGTCCGAGCGTAGTTCGGGCTTTGCTGTACCGTTGAATTGCAGCTAAGTCTTACACCTTCTGATGTATCAAGCCCTCGCTGATCTAGCGGGGGCTTTTTCTTTGCGGGGTACGCGGACGTCGTCGCCTTGTCCGCCAGGATTCATGTACCGGGCAAGCGCGATCATCAGTTGGTTCTAAACGAAAAAAGGCCGGTCTGATGACCGGCCTTTCCCTTACGTTGGTTTGCAGTTACTCGCGGTTACCCAAGAATTGCAGCAGGAACATGAACAGGTTGATGAAGTCCAGGTACAGGTTCAACGCGCCCATGATAGCGGCCTTGCCCAGCCATTCCTGATCGCCACTATGGGCCATTTGCAGGTATGTGTTCTTGATATTCTGGGTGTCATAGGCGGTCAGGCCCGCGAAGATCAGAACGCCGATGGCCGAGATTGCAAAGGCAACCGCCGAAGACGCCAGAAAGATGTTCACAACCATCGCGACAATCAGGCCGATCAGGCCCATCATCAGGAAAGTGCCCATGGCGGACAAGTCTTTCTTGGTTGTGTAACCATACAGGGACAGGCCCGCAAACGCGATTGCGGTGATCAGGAAGACCTGAATGACCGACTCACCGGTGAAAACAAGGAAGATCCAGCTGATCGAAACGCCCATCACCGCCGCAAAAACGTAGAACACCAGCTGTGCGGCAGCCGCCGACATACGGTTGATCCCGGCGCTGAAGCCGAAGACAAACAGCAGAGGTGCAAACATGATGACCCAGCGCAGGGGCGACGCGTAAATGCTATAGCCCAGCGATGTCAGATAGGTGTCGGCATTCAACTGTGCTGCTGCGGCTGACGGATCGCTTGTGGTTGCCAGGCCTGCGATGGCCCAGGCTGCTGCGAATGTGATGAGCATGCCTACGGACATAGTGCCATAGACTTTGTTCATATGGGCGCGCAGGCCCTCATCAATCTCGGCAGCGCGCGCGCCGGCCGCCGTCCGGATCGTGTCGAATTGTGCCATCAAAGGGTCTCCCTTTACATAATTATTCAGCCCCCCGGCTGTGCGGGAAGCGTTCTAGGCAAATATCGGCAACTCAGGGCTGTGTTTCAAGTATTTACCGCGGAAAACCAACTAATTTACGCAACAAAAGTGACGGTCCGCATCAGCCGACCGCCACTCATGAAGTTACTATTTGATTTTGCATCACTTCTGCCAGAATTCCGGCGCGTCCCAGACGAAACGGCTGGCTTCGGCATCAGCCTCTGATCTGGAGACTCCGATGTCCTGAAGGGCGCGGTCATCAAGCCGTGCCAGTTGGCGGCGTTGACGCTTCAGGGAAACAGCACGCCTGATGATAGTGCCGAGCGATTGCTTTTGGGGCTTGCAAGGGCGATGAATGGCAATTTGGGTCATATTTATTGTCCTTTCGTCTTTTTTCGATGATTTTTCATGTCTTCATCAATTTCCTTGATTGATATGGGAGAGTATGACATATTTTAAAAACGAATATTTTTGATGGAACCCATAAGGAATTGTGAAGATGCGGAATCTGGACATCACAACCCTGCGTTCATTTGTTGCTGTGGCGGATCAGGGTGGGGTGACGCGCGCTGCAGGTTTCCTGCATCTGACGCAATCTGCGGTCTCGATGCAGTTGAAACGGCTGGAAGAGCTGCTTGGCCTTCAGCTGTTGGACCGCAGTGGCAGAACGATTGCCCTGACCGCGTCAGGTGAACAATTGCTGGCTTATGCGCGCCGTATGATCGCGTTGAATGATGAGGTCATCTCGAAACTGACCGATCAGGCCTTTGAAGGTGAGGTGGTATTGGGGGTTCCTCACGACATAGTTTACCCGGCCATCCCACGGGTCCTGCAACGGTTCAACGCGGATTTCCCGCGAGTCCGAGTTCAGTTGGTGTCGTCTTATTCATTGCAATTGAAAGAGATGTACAAACGTGGCGAATGTGACGTGATCCTGACCACGGAACCGTCGTCGGTGGACGGTGCGGAAACCATTGCAGAGCTGCCCTTGCGCTGGATAGGTGCTCCGGGTGGATCGGCCTGGCGCAAGCGTCCGCTGCCTTTGGCACTTGGACGTCGCTGTTTGTTTCGACCACAGGTGATATCGGCGCTGGATGCAGCCGGTATCCCCTGGGAGCTGTCGGTGGAAACTGAAAACGACCGCACAATCGAGGCCACGGTCAGTGCTGATCTGGCAGTGTATGCAGCACTGGAAGGTACCGAAGCCGCACATCTTGAACAGATCGAAGGCGGGGGTGCGCTACCGGACCTGCCTGCGCATATGATCAACCTGTATGGTGGCGAACCGGGGCGAGACGCGGTTGTCGAAGCGCTGGCGCAGTTAGTGCGTCAGAACTTCCGCCTGCTTGGGGGGGCACAGCTGCGTGCCGTGGTGGGCTGATTGCGGTCAGGGGGTGATCACGATTTTGCCTGTCGATTTACGCTCTTTCAGCAACCGCATGCCCTGCGCGACCTCATCAAGAGGCAAGACGTGGCTGATGTGTGGATTGATGCGGCCCTCGGTGTGCCAGCGGAAAAGTGTGTCAAAACTTTCGCGCACGGCTTCTGGCCTGAATTTCAGATACCCGCCAATGTAAAAGCCGATCACGGTCAGGTTCTTGACCAGCAGATGATTGGCGGGGATTTGCGGAACTTCCCCGCCGGCAAACCCGATGGGCAGCAGACGGCCTTCGGGATTGGTGGCGCGGAAGGCCGCCTTGAACACATCGCCGCCGATTGCGTCATAAACGACATCCGCGCCGCCAAGCGATCTAACCCGCTCCCTCAGGTCCTCTGCGGCATCAATCAGGTGATCGGCCCCTGCGGCGCGGGCAACGGCCAGCTTTTCGGGGCCGCGGGCCTGTGCGATGACGGTGGCGCCCATGAGCTTGCCGATTTCAACTGCGGTCAGCCCGACACCGCCCGCTGCGCCGGTAACCAGAAGCGTCTCGCCGGGTTGCAGTCGGGCGCGGTGGTCAAGCGCCATGTGGCTGGTGCCATAGGCAATCTGGATCGCAGCGGCGTCTTCGAAACGGGTCGTGTCCGGCAGCGGGATCGCGCGATCGGCGTCGAAAACGCCATATTCTGCCAGACCGCCCTGACCGGAATAGACGGCGATCCGATCGCCCGGTTTCAGGGTGGACACACCTGGACCGATGGTATCCACGACACCGGCGATTTCCATACCCAAAGTAAACGGCGCAGGCGGTGTATCCTGATACGTGCCTTTCTGCATCAGCAGATCAGCGAAATTCAACCCGCAGGCTTTGATCGCAACCCGTACCTGACCCTCACCCGGCTCGGGTTTCGGTACATCGCACAGCTGGGCAACTGCCCCGTCAGATCTAATACAATAGGCCTTCATTTGGTTCCTCACGTGCTTGGGGCATAGGCACGTGAGCTGTGCGAGATGTCAATTCCTTATGCGCGGCGTCATGAAACGCCTGAAAATCTGTCGCATGTCCAGCCGGGCCACGCGAACAGCGGGCAGGGCATTTGACGCATACAACCACAGCCCTTGTGAGGGGGGATCGACTCAACCAGCTTGAAAAAAAATTCAAAACCGGCAATATTGGCAAGCAGTGCTGGTAACGGGGGACGGCACAGTCCGGATTTGGGGGCGGTTAAGGAAGCCCCTATTGGTATTGCGATCTCGGACGTCGCACGATCCCGTACAAATGTGTGTGTAGTAGAGGAGAATACCAATGACTCATCACGTCGATGTCCATGTGGGCAAGCGCGTTCGGCATCGCCGCTGGCTGATTGGGATGACCCAGCAACAATTGGCGCAGCAAGTTGGTATCAAGTTTCAGCAAATCCAGAAATATGAGACCGGAGCCAACCGAATCAGCGCGTCCCGCCTGTGGGACATTGCCGAGGCATTGGACGTACCGGTCAGCTTCTTCTTTGAAGGTCTGGAAGAGGCCCAGAAAAGCAGCGCGGAAAAGAAATCTGTTCCAGCCGATCTGATGGGCGATAAAGAAGCCCTGGATCTAGTTCGCTCTTACTACGCAATTCCGGAAAACCAGCGCCGCCGCCTGTTTGAACTTGCACGTGTCCTCAGCGACGTCGCCTGATCAGACCGGCTTGACTTTGCCAGGTAATGCCCGCACCAGAGTGCCATGCATCCGGCGAGTTTAAGCGACATTGAAATTGCAGAAGAAATGGCCGAAGCGGCACGCGCGGCCATTCTTCCTTTTTTTCGTCAGACCAATCTGGAAACTGCGAACAAGCTGACCGAAGGGTTTGACCCCGTCACCGTGGCGGACCGGGCCGCCGAAAAAGCCATGCGAGAGGTTCTGTCCCGGTTGCGCCCCGAAGATGGCGTGTTGGGTGAAGAATACGGTGCGCACAAAGGCAGCAGCGGCCGAACCTGGGTCTTGGACCCCATCGACGGGACGCGCGGGTTTATCAGTGGTACACCAACCTGGGGCGTTCTGATCGCGCTCAGCACAGCAGATGGGCCGATCATGGGGGTGATTGATCAGCCCTACATTGGCGAACGCTTTGTCGGATCGACAGCTGGTGCGCAGCTTACAGGGCCGCTGGGGACCAGTAAGCTGCAAACACGGGGGACGAAATCTCTAGCGCAGGCGACGCTGTTCACCACTTTTCCTGAAGTCGGCACCCCGGATGACCGGGCCGGGTTTCAGGCCGTATCAGAACAGGTGCAACTGACCCGGTATGGAATGGACTGCTACGCTTATGCCTTGTTAGCCGCTGGGCAGGCGGATCTGGTGATCGAAGCAGGGCTGAACTCGTATGACATTCAGGCCCCTATTGCGGTTATTCAGGCGGCAGGTGGAATTGTGACCGACTGGCAAGGCGGCCCGGCGCATGAGGGCGGTCGTGCATTGGCCGCAGCCAACGCAGAGATACATGCAGAGGCGCTTCAGATCCTGCGTCGGTTCTGAAACCTGTTGTCGCAGATCCCGATGGCGGGTACATAATACACAGTCGGTTCTTGAGCCCGTTTTCCGCCGACCTTCGCACTCCTTGCAAGAGACGGGCAGATGCAGGAGCGCGACATGACAGAAATCCTACTTAAAAACGCTGATCTGATCCTGACGATGGACGAGTCCCGGCAGGAACTCCCCGGGGCTGACATTTTGATCCGCGACGGCCAGATCGCGGGGATCGGGCACGGATTGCAGGCACAAGGCGAGGTTCACGATGCTTCGGGCTGTATGGTGACACCCGGGCTGGTGAACACTCATCACCATCTTTACCAAACATTGACCCGCGCGGTGCCGGGCGGGCAGGATGCATTGCTGTTCGGGTGGCTTCAGACACTCTATCCGATTTGGGCGAAGTTCGGTCCAGACGAGATGTTCACCTCGGCCCAGATCGGTTTGGCAGAGCTGGCGCTGTCAGGCTGTACGCTCAGTTCTGATCACCTGTACCTCTATCCCAATGGTTCGCGGCTGGAGGACACGATTGCTGCCGCATCCGAGTTGGGGATGCGATTTCACCCGACACGCGGCGCGATGAGCATTGGTGAAAGTGATGGCGGCCTGCCACCGGACAGTCTGGTTGAAGAAGAAGCAGCCATACTGGACGACATGATCCGTGTCGTGGATGCGTTTCACGATCCGTCAGAAGGATCGATGTGCCGTGTGGGTCTGGCCCCGTGTTCACCGTTCTCGGTCAGCCGGGACCTGATGCGCGATGCAGCCCTTCTGGCACGGGACAAAGGTGTGATGTTGCATACGCATCTGGCTGAAAACGATGAAGATATCGCCTATTCACAGGCTCAGTTCGGTTGTCGGCCCGGTCAATACGCCGAAGATCTGGGTTGGACTGGCCCGGATGTGTGGCACGCCCATTGTGTCAAGTTGGACGGGGCCGAGATTGATCTGTTTTCACGTACGAAAACTGGTGTCGCTCATTGCCCATGTTCGAACTGCCGTCTGGGATCAGGCATCGCGCCGGTGCGGACGATGCGCGATGCGGGGGTAAAGGTAGGCCTCGGCGCTGATGGCTCCGCCAGTAATGACAACGGTAATCTGATGCTTGAGGCCCGGCAGGCGCTGCTGTTGCAACGGGTGGTCAATGGGGCGGATGCGATGTCGGCCCGCGAAGCATTGGAGATTGCAACACGTGGCGGGGCCGATGTGCTGGGGCGTCCCGACTGCGGGCGGCTTATGCCGGGAAAACGCGCGGATGTCGCTGTCTGGGATATGCGCAGTATCGAATGCGCAGGCAGCTGGGACCCGGCAGCTCTGCTTCTGGCCGGTCCGATGCAAGTAAAGCACCTGTTTGTCGAAGGCCGCCAGATCGTGCGGGATGGGCATATCACCACGATTGACCTGCCCCGCGTGATTGAGCGTCAAAACAGTCTTGCCAAGGGGTTGCAGGCCTAGGCGGCCTGCCGCCCACCAATCCAGACCTCGGCCACAGCCCGATCATCACCCATCATGATGGTCGGGAAGATTGCCTCCCAAACATCGTTTGCACAAGCTTCGCGCTGGGCGATGGCCGGGGTCGAGGCGAGATCAATCACGACCAGATCCGCCTCCATTCCCGGAGCAATGTTGCCGATGCAATCATCCATCCGCAGGCTGCGCGCCGACCCGACTGTACCCAGCCACAGCAATTGCGCCGGATGCAGGGGGCGCCCACGCAACTGACCGATTTCATATGCGGCAGCCATGGTGCGAAGCATTGAAAAACTTGATCCGCCACCGGTATCCGTTGCCAAACCGATCCGGTGGCCATCGTGGATCAAGCCGTTCATGTCGAACAGACCCGACCCTATGAAGGTGTTCGAGGTGGGGCAGTGGATCAGCGACGCATCAACCTCGCGCAGACGATCGCGTTCCCGGTCTTCCAGATGGATGACATGCCCATAAAGTCCGTTCTGCCCCAGCAGCCCGAACTTTTCGTAAGTGTCCAGATAGTCCCGCGCATCGGGAAACAGGGAGCGGACCCACTCGATTTCGTCTGTCTGCTCGCTCAGGTGTGTTTGCATCAGGCAATGGGGATGCTCCGCCCAAAGCGCGCCCATGGCCTCAAGCTGTTCAGGGGTGGACGTCGGTGAAAACCGGGGCGTGATGGCATAGGACAGGCGGTCGACACGGTGCCATTTCTCAAGCAGCGCGGCAGATTGGTCATAGGCGGTCTGGGCTGTGTCACGCAGACCTTCAGGCGCATTGCGATCCATGCAGGTCTTGCCCGCGACCACGCGCTGTCCCCGTTGCAGCGCGGCAGTGAAAAAGGCATCCACGCTTTCGGGGTGGATGGTGCAAAAACTGCACATCGTCGTGGTGCCATGGGCGGCAGTCAGATCCAGATAACGGTTGGCGATTTCAGAGGCGTATTCAGGATCACCAAACTTCATCTCTTCCGGGAAGGTGTAGGTGTTCAGCCAGTCGATCAACCGCTTACCCCAACTGGCAATCATGGCCGTCTGTGGGTAGTGCACATGCGGGTCAACGAAACCTGCAATGATCAGGTGATTGCCATGGTCCTTGATGACGGCATCAGGGTGACGCCGCATCAGCGCATCAGACGCGCCGACATCGGCAACGCGCCCTTTGTCAATCACGACAGCTTCGTCCAATCGGGTCGCTTCGGTTGGCTCTCCGTCAAAGGGTGAGCCT
This sequence comes from Ruegeria sp. O6, assembly GCF_056535045.1. Taxonomy (NCBI): domain Bacteria; kingdom Pseudomonadati; phylum Pseudomonadota; class Alphaproteobacteria; order Rhodobacterales; family Roseobacteraceae; genus Ruegeria; species Ruegeria sp. O6. The sequence goes on from NZ_JBQERM010000006.1 coordinate 227,821, forward strand.
GTGAAACTCAGAACGCGCCCTTTCAAAAGCGTCTTTTGCGCCATTTGCCCTGTTCTCCACCTGTTTGGGACCGCGCTGTAGCATAGGCAGACGAAAGAAGTGGGTAAATCGGCGCATTGTCATTGTTTTCTGGTAGCTGCTTCTTCTATTTAGGGGCCAATCGCCGAAAGAAGGGGGCAGCGCATGACGACAGGCAGTGATCAAGCCGAACACGATCTGCCCCACGACGAAGACGCGTATGCACTGGATCGCCGGACAGTGGCGGCGATCCTATACGCCGTCGATGTGGATGATCGCGACAAGCTGATTGAGCTGATGGAGCCACTGCACGCGGCTGATATCGCTGACCTTCTGGAGCAGATCAATCCTTATGACCGGGCGCGGCTGATCCGGCTTTATGACAAGGAATTTGACGGTGACATCCTGTCTGAACTGGACGAAGCGGTCCGCGAGGAAATCATCGCCGTCCTGACCCCCGAGGTTCTGGCGGAAGCCGTGCGCGAGATGGAAAGCGACGACGTCGTTGACCTTCTGGAAGATCTTGAGGAACCGCAGCAGGAAGCCATTCTGGGCGCGCTCGAAGATTCCGAGCGGCTAGCGGCGCAACAGGCGCTTGCTTACCCCGAGAATTCGGCTGGTCGTTTGATGCAGCGCGAGGTCGTCATGGCGCCCGAGCATTGGACCGTCGGTCAGGCCATCGACTTCATGCGTGCCAATGACGATCTGCCCGAGCAGTTCTATCATGTTGTTCTGGTCGATCCGCGCCTGAAACCAACAGCGCAGGTGACATTGGGCAAGCTGATGGCGTCCCGTCGTGAGGTGCCGTTGCGCGATCTGGCGGAAGAGGAGTTTCACATCATCCCCGTTGATCAGGACGAGGAGGACGTGGCTTACGCCTTCAACCAGTATCACCTGATCTCGGCCCCTGTAGTGGATGCCGATGGGCGTCTGGTTGGTGTGATCACCATCGATGACGCGATGGTCGTTCTGGATGAAGAGCACGAAGAAGACATCCTGCGCCTTGCCGGTGTGAGCGACGAAAGCTCTCTGTCCGACAGTGTCGCGGCGACCAGTCGGCGACGGTTGCCGTGGCTGGCGGTAAACCTGTGCACAGCGATATGTGCTTCGTTGGTAATCTCGCAATTTGCGGCGGCAATTGACCAGCTTGTCGCGCTGGCCATCCTGATGCCGATTGTTGCATCCATGGGGGGCAATGCGGGTACTCAGTCGCTAACCGTTGCAGTGCGCGCACTGGCGACGCGCGACCTGACCAATTCAAACGTGATGCGCGTTATCAGGCGGGAACTGCTGGTGGGCATGTTGAACGGGCTCTGTTTTGCCATTGTACTGGGGACCGTGGGGATGCTGTGGTTCGGTTCACCTTGGCTGGGTGTCGTGATTGGGTCAGCCTTGGTCGTGAACATGATCATCGCGGGCTTTGCAGGTACGGTAGTACCGGTGGTGCTGGATCGTCTGGGAATTGACCCGGCTCTGGCGTCAGGAACCTTTGTGACAACCACAACCGATGTCATGGGGTTCTTCATCTTTCTTGGGCTTGCCAGTGTGGTGCTATTGTGACCGATCTGACTGAAATCAAAGCAGCTGCACGCAAAGCGGCATTTGCGCGCCGCAAGGTCGCGTTCGACACGCGTGTTCCCGGTGCGGCCGGACGTTTGTCCGAGGTTCTGGCGGGTTATCGCGGTGTACCCTTGGCAGGCTACATGCCAATCCGAACCGAGATCGACCCGGTATCCGCCATGGCTGAAGCTGCCGCTTATGGACCTGTTGGGGTTCCCGTGATCCAAGCCGCTGGAAAACCTCTGAAATTTTCGCGCTGGACGCCAGAAGGACCGCTGAAAGACGGTCCATTCGGTGCCAGAGTGCCCGAGGTTGATGATTATTTCGACCCCGAGATCCTGATCGTGCCGCTGGTGGCTTTTGATGCCAACGGCGGGCGTCTGGGATATGGCGGCGGATTTTATGATCGCACGCTGGAAGGATTGCGAGGCAAGCGCGCGACACTGGCAATCGGTTTCGCTTTTGACGCGCAAGAGGCGCAGGATCTGCCGCTGGAGCCGACCGATCAGCCGCTGGACATGGTTGTCACGGAAAGCCGGGTGCTGACGTTCTAAGCCTCATTGCTGAAAGTGGCCGCGTAGATAGTCCCAGGCATCCACTTCCGTGCCGTCCTTCAGGATGCAGACACCAAAGACGCTTCCGTCTTCGTTCTTCCGAAGTTGGTAAACTCCATCATTCTCGACGCAAAAGGTTGCCGCGGGATTGGGCATGGATGTCTTTGTGCCTTGCGCCATAACGCCCGAAGCGACCACAAGGCCGAATGTCAATATTGCCAATAACTTCACAACATATCCTTTTGATATAAGCGCATGGCTAAGACTTTGCCACGCCTGCAAGCAATTTCAAGTTCGGGCTCAACTTAAATTTCACGGTTCCGCCTTGTTATTGCCCAGCACAGCCCCTACGACCCGGATCATGAGGATTTTGTTTCTTGGTGATGTCATGGGGCGCGCGGGGCGCGCGGCCGTTCAGCAACATTTGCCGCGCCTGCGCGACGAATGGCGGCTGGATTTCGTTGTGGTCAATGGCGAAAACGCGTCGAACGGCATGGGGTTGAGCGGCGATCACGCCAAGCTGCTGCTGGATGCCGGTGCAGATTGCCTGACATTGGGCGACCATGCGTTCGACCAGAAAGACATGCTGCAATATATCGAGAAAGAACAGCGCATCGTGCGCCCGGTGAACTATGCCAAGGGCGCGCCGGGGCGGGGGCACCGGCTGTTCAACGCACCCGGAGGGCGCAAGGTTCTGGTGGTGCAGGTGTTGGGGCAGGTCTTTATGAAACGGCCATTCGACGACCCGTTCTCGGCCATAGAGCCCATCCTGAAATCGCACCCCAGGGGCGGGCAGGCACAAGCCATCATTGTCGATATGCATTGTGAGGCGACGTCCGAGAAGATGGCCATGGGTCACTATTGCGACAAGCGCGCCAGCCTTGTGGTGGGCACACATACCCATGTACCGACAGCGGATTCGCAGATTCTGCCGGGCGGCACAGGCTATCTGACGGATGCGGGCATGTGCGGCGACTATGACTCGGTCATTGGTATGGACAAGCAGGAACCGATGCGCCGGTTCATAACCGGGATGCCCAAGACCCGGTTTACCCCTGCCAATGGCGAGGCCACGCTGAGCGGAGTGTTCGTCGAAACGGATGATCGCGACGGTCAGGCCAAATCTGTTCGCATGGTGCGCGTTGGTGGGCGTTTGGAACAAGCCGGGCCTGATTAACGAACGTCGGGCTTGCCCTGCCACGCGCAATGCGTGAAACTGCATGTCATCAGGCGCTTGGGCCAGGGTTCGGACAGAATACCACGAATGAATTTCCTTTCACTGACAGAGACGGGCAGCGCAATTCTGGCGCTGCTGATTGTTGCGAGCATGTTCGTCATGTTCCTGCGCGAGGTTTATCCGACCGAGGTCGTGGCCATCGGCGGTGTCTCACTGATGCTGGTCACAGGGATATTGCCCTATCAAAGCGCGCTGGCGGTCTTGTCCAATCCCGCGCCCTGGACGATTGGGGCGATGTTCATCATCATGGGGGCCTTGGTGCGGACCGGGGCCTTGGACGCCTTCACGTCGACCGCGCAAAGGCAGGCGCAGGTCAACCCGCGCATTGCCATCGGATTGCTGATGGGGTTTGTCGTTCTGGCCTCGGCTTTTGTGTCTAACACGCCCGTTGTTGTGGTCATGATCCCGGTCTTTGTTCAGATCGCCCGCACCCTGAACGTTCCCGCGTCAAAGCTGCTAATTCCGCTCAGCTATGCCGCCATTCTTGGCGGGACACTGACATTGATCGGAACGTCCACCAACCTGCTGGTGGATGGTGTGGCCCGCGCGCAGGGGATGAAAGCCTTTTCGATATTCGAGGTCACGCCGCTGGGGATTGCACTGGTGATCTACGGCATGGTCTATCTGCGCTTCATCGCCCCCAGATTACTGCCCGAGCGGGACAGCATGGCCTCGCTGCTCAGCGACCGGTCCAGAATGAAGTTTTTCACCGAAGCGGTCATTCCGCCCGACAGCAACCTGATCGGGCGTGAAGTGACCGGCGTTCAGTTGTTCAAACGTCCCGGCGTGCGTCTGATCGATGTGGTCCGGGGCGATGAATCGCTGCGGCGCAATCTGAAGGGCGTTGAATTGCAGGTCGGTGACCGCGTAGTTCTGCGCACCGAGATGACCGAACTTCTGAGCCTACAGAGCAACAAAGAGCTGAAGCGTGTGGATCAGGTTTCTGCTGTCGAGACCAAGACGGTCGAGGTGCTGATCACACCCGGATGCCGTTTGGTGGGTCGGACCCTTGGAATGATGCGACTTCGGCGTCGGTATGGTGTCTATGTGCTGGCCGTTCACCGTCGCAATCAGAATATCGGTCGCCAGTTGGATGATCTGGTGGTTCGGGTAGGGGATACATTACTGCTGGAGGGCGCCCCGGCAGATATCCAGCGCCTTGCGGCGGACATGGACATGGTGGATGTCAGCCAACCTTCTGCACGCGCCTTCCGTCGCAGCCATGCGCCAATTGCAATTGGCGCGCTGGTCGGGATCGTCGTCCTTGCAGCGCTGGGTGTCGCGCCGATCCTGCTGTTATCGATTGTGGCCGTAGCCGTGGTTCTTCTGACCCGCTGCATCGACGCGGACGAGGCGTTCTCCTTTGTCGAAGGTCGCCTGTTGGCGCTGATCTTCGCGATGCTCGCCATCGGTGCGTCACTGGACAGCTCTGGTGCGGTTTCACTGATTGTCGAGGCCGTGGCACCGGGATTAAGCGCTCTGCCGCCCTTCCTGATCATCTGGGCGATCTATCTGCTGACCTCGGTGCTGACCGAACTGGTTTCCAACAATGCGGTTGCGGTTGTGGTCACGCCTATAGCCATCGGGCTGGCCCAGGCCGTCGGAATGGACCCGCGCCCGTTGGTGGTTGCGGTTATGGTGGCGGCTTCGGCGTCCTTTGCAACACCGATCGGATACCAGACTAACATGATGGTCTACGGCCCTGGCGGTTACAGGTTCACCGATTTCATGAAGGTGGGTGTTCCGCTTAACCTGACGGTCGGATTGTTGGCATCCCTTCTTATTCCATTGATCTGGCCTTTGTGATTTCGGCGCAGAATCGCCACTTTGTCGAAGCGCATCTTGCAAAGATCCAAGGGCACACGATCTTTTGCGAAGAGGGTTTGCAAAAGGATTTGACCGATGCAGCATTTGGGTCGCGCAATATGGGCGGGTGCAGCAACTTGGGCAGCTTTAAGCGGTGTCGCTATTGCCGGTATTGTTGAAGGGACCGCCACATACCGAGAGCGCATTGCACTGCCACCGGACGCAACCCTTTATGTCGAGCTTCAGGATATCTCGCTGGCCGATGCTCCCGCTGTCACGCTTGCCGCGCAACGGTATGCGCTGAGCGGGGTGCCCGCGCAGTTCAAATTGACCTATGACGATGCACTGATCATGGATGCTCATCGCTATAGCGTTCGGGCATCTGTGATGCAGGGGCAAAACCTGCTGTTCACCACAGATACCGTTTACCCCGTTCTGACGAATGGGGCAGAAAATGCCGCTGATCTTCTGTTGGTTCAGGTCCAGGGGCAGGGGGCGGCAACGCTGGACAACACCCAATGGGCCGCCTCGGGCCTGAATGGTGCGCCTGTCGAATCCGAGAAACGCCCCGAGCTTGTTTTTGGTCAGGATGGGGTTTTTTCAGGAAGCAGCGGCTGCAACCGGTTCAGCGGTCAGGCCGAGATTTCCGGTAATCGCATTGCGTTTCCAGACAACATGGCTGCAACACTCATGGCGTGCCCGCCCCCGCTGGACGCGGTTGAGCGGCAATTCCTGCAAGCCTTGCAGAACGTCACGACATTCGCGATGCAGGGCAACGCTCTGGCTCTGCTGGATGCGCAGGGCCAACCGGTGATCAAACTGGTGCGCAAGTAACAGGGAAAGTGCGTCAGGCGACGGCCCTTGAACGCCCGGCATTGCGACCGGAAAAGATGCAGCCGCCCAGGAATGTGCCCTCCAGCGCGTTGTAGCCGTGATAGCCGCCACCGCCGAATCCGGCGACTTCGCCAGCAGCGAACAGGCCCGGTACGACATTGCCGTCTGATCCAATCATCTGACTGTCCAGATTGGTCTGCAACCCACCCAGAGATTTGCGTGTCAGAATATGCAGCTTGACGGCAATCAGCGGGCCGTTGGCCGGATCCAGAAACTTATGCGGTTTGGCTGTGCGGATCAGTTTATCTCCGCGATAATTGCGCGCGGCAAGGATCGCCATCATCTGCGCATCTTTCGAAAAAGGGTTGTCGACCTGCGAATCCCGGGCTTCGATCTGGGCACGCAGTTGAGCCTCATCTATCGGAGTGTCGCCCAGATGGTTCATGCCGTTGACCAGTTCAGTCAGCGTTTTTGCAACAACAAAGTCCTCACCCTTTTCCTTGAACGCCTCGACCGGAGCAGTTGCGCTGGAACCTGACAGAATGCGCTGGCGGATAACCTCTTTCCAGCTGCCCGAAGTGAAGTCGGGGTTTTGTTCCGACCCGGACAGCGCAAATTCCTTTTTGATCACCTTCTGGGTCAGAACGAACCAGCTGTATTCATATCCGGTTTTCAGGATCTCACGCAGTGTCCCCAATGTGTCGAACCCCGGCAGACAGGGCGGTGCCAGGCGGTTGCCCCTGGCGTCAAACCACATTGAACTTGGGCCGGGCAGGATGCGAATGCCGTGGGCGGGCCAGATCGGGTCCCAGTTGCGGACGCCTTCGGTGTAATGCCACATCCGATCACCATTGATGACATGGCCCCCCGCTTTTTCGCTGATTGCGATCATGCGGCCATCAACGTGAAAGGGTACCCCTGCAACCATGTCTTTGGGAGGCTCACCCAAACGGTCCCGGGGCCAATTTTGACGCACCATGTCAAAATTGCCGCCAATACCGCCGGAGGTGACGATGATCGACGGGGCATAAACTTCGAACTCGCCAACCTCATCGCGGTTGGTTTTGCCACCGCGCTGGGAGGTGTCATCGGCCAGAATTTCTCCGGAAACACCTTTGGCGGTTCCGTTCTGCATGATGATATGGCTGACCTGGTGGCGGAACTTCATCTGGATCAATCCGGCGCTGACATGGTCGCGGACACGTCGGATAAAGTGTTCAAGAACGCCGGGGCCGGTGCCCCATGTGATGTGAAAGCGCGGGACCGAGTTGCCGTGCCCCGTCGCATAAGACCCGCCACGTTCGGCCCAGCCAACGACCGGAAACCAGCGCAGGCCCATTTCGTGCAGCCACTGACGCATCTCGCCAGCCGCAAACTCGATATAGGCTTCGGCCCATTTGCGGGGCCATGCGTCTTCGTCACGGTCAAACTGTGCGCTGCCCATCCAGTCGCGCAACGCCAGATCGTGGCTGTCGCGTATACCCATGCGGCGCTGTTCGGGGGTGTCGACCATGAACAGTCCACCAAGGCTCCAGAACGCCTGACCGCCCAGAAAGGTTTCGGGTTCCTGATCGAGTATGATTACCTTTTTGCCTCGGTCGCCCAGTTCGGCTGCGGCGGCCAATCCGGCCAGACCAGCACCGATTACGATCGCATCAGCAGTGTTGTTTGTCATAACGGTCCTTTCAGCGCCTGCGGAACCAGACAAGAAACGGCAGAACCACGGCGTACATCGTAATGCCATAAACCGCCGAGGGCAGGGCCAGCGGGCTGAACCCGCTTTCGGTATTCGTGATCAGCGCCGCCAGTGTAATGCCCAGCGTGGAGTTTTGAATACCGGTTTCGATCGAGATCGTCTTGCACTCATTCCAGGACAGGTTTGATATCCGCGCAAGCCCCAGCCCGATTAACAGCAGGGTGATATTCAAAGAAATCAAGCCTGCGCCCATGATGCCAAGATTGTCGACGAACAATTGCCAGTTCCCGGCCAGTGCCGCGGCAACGATCAGCACGAACAAAACGGTCGCGAGCGTTGACAATCCCGGCTCTACGCGGTTTGCGAACTCCGTTGCAAAGTAGCGAATTCCGACCCCGATTGCCACAGGCAGCGTTGTTATCAGAAACAATGCAACAGCCAGCCCGGTGATCGAAACCTCGGGGGCTTCGTCGCCCATGAAGTGCCTGATCGACCACGCGGCCAGTATTGGCACGGTCACCATCGACAAAAGGCTGATCACCGCGGTCAGGCTGACTGAAAGCGCGACATCGGCTTTGGCGAGCTTGGAGAGGATGTTGCTGGTTACGCCGCCCGGGCAAAAACTGAGCAGCATGAAACCAACCGCGATCTCGGGGGGCAATGCAAAGATTGTGACCGTCACAAAGGCTGCGACTGGCAAGAGAACAATCTGGCTTACCGCCCCGATGGCAAAGGCGCGTCGCCGGCTCAGGATACGACGGAAGTCTGCCACCTCCAGCCCGATGCCCAGAGACAACATGATAATGGCAAGCGACACCGGCAAGCCGACATTCAAAAGCAAATCCAAGGACAACCCCTCCCAAAGTTGCGTCAGATCAGCCTATGCGAGGGGGCAAGGCGCAGGCAACCGCGCCGTTGGGTCACTCGTATCGCTGGACGAAACGGCGCAGGATTTCACCGGGTTGCGTAACCTCTGCCGAATGGCAATGGTCGATCAGTTTCTGCGCGTCTTCGGGCGGGAAGTAGCCATGGTTCTTGTAGATGTTGATGCGTTGTTCAAAGTCTTTGGCATCGGCTTCCGGGTGGAACTGAGTGGCATAGACGTTCTGGCCCCAGCGGATCATCTGGAACGGGCAGGGGTCGGACGCAACAAGGTGAACGCAGCCCTCGGGCAGGGTTTGAACCGCTTCTTTGTGACCAACAAAAGCATCAAAGGTGGCGTCCAATTCTGCGGTAAGCGGGTCTTGTTGTCCTTCGGGGGTCAGTTGGCACCTGGACGGCCCCACAGGTTCGCTGTACCGGGCTTTACTGACGTTGCCATCCAGATGTACGGCCAGAATACCAAGGCCATAGCAGCAGCCCATGAACGGGTGATCCTGTTCGATGATCTGCGGCATCAACCCCATGATCGCAGCCTCGATCCGGGCATCCAGCGGGGATTTGGTTGCGGGGTCATCACTGACGCATCCCGGTCCGCCGCCTACAATAACCCCCGCATAGTCGGCGACTTTCAGCCCTTCCGGCAGGTCTTCGCAATCCAGACGGATGCGGTGTGTGCGTTCGGGCGATAACCCGCTGCGGTTCAGGATCGAAGCATATTCTGCGTCGGAGGCATCCGTTTCCGGGCGCAGTTGCAGGATCAAAAAGCGTTTCATGATCAGCCTTTACCCGTCACAGCGGCCAAAAGACAAGGATGGCGGGGACGGAAACCGCGATGATCAGAGCCTCCAGCGGCAGGCCCATGCGCCAGTAGTCGCCAAAATGATAGCCGCCGGGGCCCAGAACCAGCGTGTTGTTCTTGTGACCGATAGGCGTCAGGAACGCAGCCGAAGCCGCAACGGCAACGGTCATCAGGAAAGGGTCGGGCGACACCCCGAGCGTTTGGGCCATCTGGATGCCCACCGGTGCCGCGACGATGGCGGTGGCGGTGTTGTTCAGTACATCCGACAAGGTCATCGTCACGACCATCAGTACCGTCAGGATCGCCCATGCAGGCAGACCGTTAGTCAGCTGGATCAGCGCATTGGCAATCAGCTCGGTGCCGCCGGATGTTTCCAAAGCGCTGCCCAGTGGGATCATCGAACCCAGCAGCACGACAACGGGCCATTCGATGTGGTTATAGATCTCCGTGATTGGCATGACTTTGGTAAGCACATAGGCAATGACGACAAGCCCCAATGCGACTGGAAGGTAAATCAACCCAACACTGGCCGCAAAGACGGCAGCGGCAAACAGACCGATGGCCAGCCAGGCCTTGTCGTTTGCCGTCACGTTCAATCCGCGTTCGGCCAGTGGCAGACACCCCAGCCAATCGGTCACATCAGCGCTGCGATCACGAGGGCAAAGCAGCAGCAGGATGTCTCCCGGTTGAACCTCGGTCTTGCGAACCTGTTCGGTGATCTGACGACCCTGACGCGAGATGCCCATCAGGACGGTACTTTGGCGCCAGGCCAACCCGATACCCTGCGCAGTACGGCCGCTTATGCGCGCGCTTTCGGGAACGACCACTTCGATTACTTCCAGACCTTCGCCCTCGGCAGTCAGCAGCTCTTGCCGTCGTGTGTCCGAGAAATCCAGTTTCAGCGCAGAACGGAATTCGTCCAGTGCTTCGGGGCGTGCTTCCAGCACCAACGCGTCGCCATCGTTCAATGTGGCATGGGTTGACCGACCATATCGCCGTTTCCCATCCCGGATCAGGCCGATGATAGCCACGTCGGATTTTTCGGCCGTTTCATAAAGCTCGCTGACCCGTTTGCCGATATGGGCAGAGCCCGGCGGGATCGTCAGTTCGGCAATGTATTCGGCCAGTACCTCGGATGTTTCTTGTTGCACGCCGCGATTGGGGATCAATCGCCATCCGATCAGCGCGACAAATGCCAGACCGGCAATCGCTGCTATTCCACCAACAGGGGCGAAATCGAACATGTGAAACGGCTCGCCGAGCGTTTCCTGCCGGATCGAGGCGATAATGATATTCGGAGGGGTACCGATCAGGGTGACCATGCCCCCCAGAATGGTAGCAAAGCTCAGCGGCATCAGGGACAGGCTCGGAGGGCGACTTGCTTTGCGCGCGGTCTGAATATCCACGGGCATCAGCAGGGCAAGCGCCGCGACATTGTTCATGAAGGCCGACAGAATCGCACTGATCCCGCCCATCAGGGCGATATGCGCGCCCAGCCCCCGTGACGCATCAACCAGAGTGCGGGTGATCAGAAAGACCGCACCCGACCTGACCAAACCGGCAGAGACCACAAGCACCAGCGCGACGATAATTGTCGCCGGGTGGCCAAAGCCCGCAAAGGCGCCACCCACCGGCACAACACCCAGAACGACGCCGATCATAAGCGCGGCAAAAGCCACAAGATCGTATCGAAACCGACCCCAAAGCAGCATTCCGAAGACAGTGATGAAAAGGGCAAAAAGTATGATCTGATCTGTCGTCATGCCGTCACCATACAAGGCGGTGAGGTCGTCGCAAGCCGCTCTCTTGATCCTGCCCCCCGCAAACGTCTATATGAGCGCCGAACACGCAAACATGATGACGAGGACGCACTATGGCAGGCCACTCCAAATGGGCCAACATCCAGCACCGCAAGGGGCGTCAGGACGCCGCGCGGTCCAAACTGTTTTCCAAACTGTCAAAAGAGATCACCGTGGCCGCCAAGATGGGCGACCCCGATCCCGACAAGAACCCGCGCCTGCGTCTGGCGGTGAAAGAAGCCAAGTCGAACTCGGTCCCCAAGGACGTGATCGACCGCGCGATCAAGAAATCCCAAGCGGGTGAAGGCGACGATTACGAAGAAATCCGCTATGAGGGCTATGGGCCCAATGGTGTTGCGGTAATTGTCGAAACCATGACCGACAACCGCAACCGGACCGCATCGACCGTTCGTTCCACGTTCTCGAAGAACGGTGGCAATCTGGGCGAGACCGGCTCGGTTGGGTTCATGTTTGACCGCAAGGGTGAGGTCATTTACCCGGCAGATGCTGGCGATGCCGACACGATTTTTGAGGCCGCCATTGAGGCCGGAGCCGAAGACGTCGAAAGCTCGGAAGACGGTCACATCATCTGGTGCGCGGATACCGATCTGAACGATGTCTCCTCTGCATTGGAAACCGCGCTTGGAGAATCAGAATCCACCAAGCTGGTCTGGAAACCGACCACAACGACGGAACTGGGCCTTGAGGACATGCAAAAGCTGATGAAGCTGGTCGATGCGCTGGAAGACGATGACGACGTGCAGCGTGTCACGACCAACTTCGAAGCCACCGATGAGGTCATGGCGCAGCTTTAAGCTGACCCATACCAGCTCATTGAAACCCGGTCGCAACGGCCGGGTTTTTTGGTTTTTGATGGTTTTATTGAATTATTGGCTGAAACAGTCGATGCGCTTAGGCTGAAAGTGCGGGAAATACAGAAAACACGAAGACACAGTACGAATGACATCCGAAACTTCCGATCAGACCAAGCGCAACGTGCCCGTCCTGGCCGGGCAAAGTATCCTGTCTCAGGTCGCGTGGACGCTCGGCAGCCCGTCGGTTGTTTTGCCGTTTTTAGCCGTTTCCTTCGAGTTGCCGATGTTTGTGGCGGGGGCGCTGGTGTCGGTGCGGATGGTCGGTTGTTTAATTGCGGACTTCTTTTTAGCGCAACCCGTTGCGGCAAGAAGCAAGAAGAAACGTGCAATTGCGCTGACCGAAGCGGTCATTGGCGCCTGTCTGGTTCTGGCAATCGCTGCGGCCGCAACCGGGGCTGTCCCATTGATCGCGGCGGTTTTCCTGTCTGTATTTCTGGTGATCGGGCTTGTCAGCGAAGTGCAGACCCTGATGCTTACGGATCTGCTCGGGGACCACGTTCAGGCGCGTTCGCGCATGGTCATGCAATACCTGCAACTTGGTGCCGGGGGGCTATGTGCCATTGGCCTTGCGTTGCTGGTGCATCAGTTCACCAAGGATAATCCACCCTTTTCGCGCCATTCAGTCATGATTGGCGTTTCGGTTTTATTCTTCCTGCTGTCGGGTCTGTTCATGCTGGCGATGACGGAAACCGTGCGTGAGGGTGCACCGACGACGCCGCAGAAGTCCGAAAGGGGCATTTCGATTAAGGCGAATATCAAGGGTATTCTGGACATGTTCGAATACCAATGGTTCCGGCGGTATATGATCATGCGTCTGCCCTTGGTTGCTGTGTCGCTGTCTGTTCCGTTCTTCGGTCTCATCGCAGCCGAAGCGCATCACAGCTCGACACAGGGATTGACCGCGATGATCGTTTCTTCCGCTTCGGGATATCTTGTATCGGGTCCTCTGTGGCAAACCATCAACATGAAATCCCATCGTGCGGTCATGGTGGTCGGGACATTGATGGTCGCCGCAACAGGCAGTGTCCTTTTGGTGTTCCACTATTTGGGCATTGACCATCAGGTTCATTTGCATGCAATTGCGCTGTTCATTGTCACCGTTGCGGTGACCGGGATCAGCAGTGCGCGCAAGCTCTATTTTCTGGATGTGGCACCCAAAGAGCAGCGGGTGCGGGGATCGGCGGCGGTCAAGGCGTTCGCGCGTTTAACCGCGGTGTTGTTGTCTGCGGGCCTTGCCGCTGTCGCCCATATGCACGAGGTCGCGATGGCCGTCGCATTCATCGTCGTCGCCAGTCTGGTGTCCTGTATAAACTGCTACCGCATGATGCAACCAGAACGGAAAAAGGCGGAACAGCCCTCGAATTGAGTTTTTGGCGAGCGTCGCGAAAGCCTCAGAAGAAGGATGAAATCTCTTCCAGGGGTTTCTTGAGTTTTGCCACAGCAGGCACAGTCGCTCCTTCTGACGGGTGTCCCACCGCGATAATCATGGTTGGTTTTTCCGACGCGGGCCGGTCCAGCGCGTCGTTCAGAAACCGCATCGGGTTTGGGGTGTGGGTCAGGGTGCTGAGGCCCGCGTGATGCAGCGCGGCAATCAGAAAGCCGGTGGCAATGTTCACACTTTCCGGGACGTAGTAGTTCTTGTACCGCGTTCCATCCTCGAATTGCCCCCAGCGCTGGGCAAAAACCACGATCAGCCAGGGGGCGATTGTCAGATGTTCTTTGACCGCGTTGGTGCCGATGGGCTCCAGCGCCTTGATCCATTCATCCCCGGCGCCACCTGCGTAGAACCGGCGTTCTTCTTCTTCGGCTTCTTCCCGGATGCGGTGTTTCAGGGCAGGGTCCGAGATGGCTGCAAAATGCCAGGGTTGGTGATTGGCGCCTGACGGGGCGGTACCCGCAGTGCGCAGACTGGTTTCGATTACCTCACGGGCAACGGGGCGGGGGCTGAAATCCCGGATAGTATGACGCTGACGCATCTTTTCATAAAATGCCTGCGCC